>NZ_JBHZPE010000029.1:0-60713 GCF_042787985.1 Peribacillus sp. YIM B13481 | reverse complement strand
CATGTATTAGGCACGCCGCCAGCGTTCGTCCTGAGCCAGGATCAAACTCTCCGAAGAAATGTTTGACTTGCTCATTTTGCTTTTTCAATAGTGTGTGCTCACTTAAATTTTAACGTTGGCGCTTTGTTTTGTTCAGTTTTCAAAGAGCAATTTTTTCGCTATATCTCTTAGCGACTTTAATATCTTAACATCTTATTACCGCTTCGTCAATAACTTTTTTTGAAAAGTTTTTTCACTCTTTTTCAAAAGCATTACTACGTTGCAGCAACTTTTATAATATACCAGTGTATAAATTAATAGTCAATAGGTTTTTTGAATATAATTCACTTTTATATATCATGACTGATTTCCCTTGGTTAAGTTCGTTTTCACCCTCATATACATTAGGCATTCCTCCTCAGTGCTCACCCTTTTAAACAGTCTGAAAAGGATGTTATATTTCTCGTTTATTGCCCTTTTTACTAAGTGATCAATTCTGTCATCTTGCAAATCGAAAAGTATTTCATCCATCTCTCTTTTTAACAGGTACTCCAATTCCATCTTTTCTTTGTCATTAATCAATAAACCGAGCATGATTCACACCTCCATCAGACATCTTTCCCCATTCACACCCTTTTTATGAATTTTCAACTGATTTTTTGCATAACAATAATCCTCGCGCATAAATTTGAAGACAAGAGTCTTTTGGACAAGGGGATGGATTAATGAAATTTTTCATGGTGCTTCATGCAAAAAAAATCAAGTATTATTCGTTAATTTTACTTACGGCACTTTTTACCGCCTGGTTCCTTTTTGTGCAAAACATTCTTCAAGCCCCTGTTTTTTCTACAGAAGATGGGCCAAAAGCGGTTTATAAAGGGGAACAGAATGTCGCGATTACGTTCAATATTGGCTGGGGTGATGAGAAAGCCGCCCCGATAATAGAAACATTAAAAAGGGAACAGATTAAATCAGCCACTTTTTTCCTTTCGGGATCTTGGGCTGAGCGCCATCCGGACATAGTAGAGAAAATTAGGAAAGAAGGATATGAAATCGGTATGCTTGGTTACGATTATAAGGATTATTCCGAAATGGAAGATCAAGAAATCATCCGAGATATATCTAAAGCTCAAGAAGCATTTAAAAAACTGAATGTAAAGAATATAGAACTTTTACGGGCGCCCACCGGTCACTTTGATAAACGCCTCTTAAAGATCAGTGAGAACTTCGGATATACTGTAGTCCATTGGAGCATCGATTCAAAGGATTGGACCAATCCAGGTGTTGACCAGATCGTTCAGAACATCAGTAAGACCAAAAAGGGTGATATCATCTTATTACATGCTTCAGACTCAGCAAAACAAACTAATAAGGCTTTGCCACAGTTACTAGGGGAACTACAATCAAAAAATTTAAACTTTGTTAACGTTTCTGAAATGATTTCCAATTCATCGGCAAACAGTGAGGAAATCCGCTGACTGAAAAAACTGCGTACTGATGGTCCTCATGAACCTTAGTACGCAGTTTTTATGTTGACTTCCTTATGTATGGCCCGACTTACAGTAGATTAGCTGCTGCCTTTATTTAATTCGCCGGCTTTCATTTCCTTTGCTCGAGTTTGCTTCCGTGCTTTTTTACTGGCCAATTCCTTTTGTGATCGTTCAATCAATTTGCTTAGAACCAAGAGTTGATAAGCATTGCAGACTATCAAAGGGAGCAGCATGAAGTAAAGCCAGCTTTCATCATTGGTACTTAGGACAGGTAACCACTCCAAAACTGTGACTACGACCATGAAGAATAAGGCTGGGATAAACGATTGTCTATTCGTTTGTTTCATTTTGAAATAAGCTGTAATCAGTGCTGCAGCCAAAACAACCAATGCTAACACGATATAGGAACTAATCCCCTCGCCTGAACCAAAATTAAGATATCGCAGGTAAACCAGGTCAAAAACAACAAAAAGGATAAGTACAATTTGAACGGCATTCCATAAAGAAGCGCTTTTAAATACTCCCAGGCCAAAACGATGGATCGTTAAATAGGCAAAAAAGCCAGCTTGACTTATGACACTAAAAATTAACCCAACACCGAATAACCAAATAAACGTGGATAGGATGGCGCTGGCTTCAAAAGAAGAGAAATAAGCCTCAAACTCACTCCATCGAGCCAAAAACCCTACAACTCCGCCCGTTACACCACCGATAAGCAATGTTGTTAAAAACAATTTAACTAAATTACGGCTGTTCATTGTTTTCCTCCATACATTTCTATTTAATTCCCCTAATTGTACCAACCAAATTTGGAAAAATCCACTTATTCCACCAAGGAATAATATCTCCGTTTGGAACCATATTAACAATAAGAAGGATGAAAGGGGCCCTGCGTATGAGAGTGGGAGTTGCTTTGCTTTTCACGTCATTCTTACTCGTTTGTTCCGGTTGTGCTCAAAATGGAGCAGGCGCAGATAAAATGGAGTATGAAGAGACAAAGAAAATGGTCGTCGATATCTTGAAGACAGATGATGGAAAAAAAGCCATCCAGGATATCATTTCCGATGATAAAACGAAAGCTGAACTTATAATGGACTCGGATGTCATTAAGAAATCCATTGAAGATATGGTCACTTCAGATAAAGGAAAGGAATTTTGGAAAAAGACATTTAATGATCCTGAATTCGCTTCCGCTTATGCTAAAGCTTTAGAAGACGAACATAAAAAGGTATTGAAGGACTTAACTGCTGATCCTCAGTATCGTGGAATGATCATGGATATATTGAAAGAACCGGATATGGAAAAAGAAATGAATAAATTATTAAAAACAAAGGAAATGCGTTCCGTCTATAAAGAGCTGATCATAGAAACCATGGAGAGTCCTCTCGTTCAAGCGAAAATGCAGGAGAGATTGGATAAAGCAGCTACTAAAGCGGTAGAGAAGGAAAATAAGGATAAAAAGGCAAAATAATAAAAAAAGGCTGATTCCATTGGAATCAGCCTTTTTTTATTGTAGCTTTTCAATGACCTTTTTAGCAATATCCTCGTAAATCCTACCGAGCCTATGGTCTGCTGCGTAAATGGATGGAGCAAAGTCCTCTTCGTTCCAATCTGGCTGTTGTAACGGGAGTTGACCTAAGACTTCTGTTCGAAGCTCTTCTGCAAGCTTCGCTCCGCCGCCTTTTCCGAAAACATATTCTTTTTCACCGGTCGTTTTACTTTCGAAGAATGACATATTCTCAATAACACCAATGACTTCATGTTCTGTCTTGATAGCCATGGCACCAGCTCTTGCAGCAACGAAGGCAGCAGTCGGATGCGGTGTCGTAACGATGATTTCTTTACATGAAGGGAGCATCGTATGCACGTCCAATGCAACATCGCCTGTACCTGGTGGTAAGTCAAGGACTAAATAGTCCAATTCTCCCCATTCCACTTCATTAAAGAAACTGTTAAGCATTTTTCCCAGCATCGGCCCTCTCCAGATGATAGGCGCGTTATCTTCCACAAAAAAGCCCATTGAGATAACCTGAACGCCAAACCGTTCTACAGGAATGATTTTTTCCCCGCGGACGACTGGTCTTTTTGTTATCCCCATCATATCAGGTACACTGAATCCATAAATATCAGCGTCAACCAATCCGACCTTTTTACCCAAGCGAGCAAGTGAAGTGGCGAAATTCACTGAAATCGTAGATTTTCCCACTCCGCCTTTACCACTCGCAATCGCAATGAATTGTGTCTTGCTGTTAGGTCCAAGCAAGCCTTGGTCCGCTTCATCCTGCGGAATGCCTTCCCGGTGCTTGGCTAACTCATCTTCAGAAAGCTCCGTGAAACGAATCCCTACAGATTCCGCTCCGTTCGTTTTCAGCAAGTCCACCACTTCCGATTGCATTTGCATTTGCTCGGCAGTACCCGTTTTCGCAATGGCAAGTTTAACGCTTACATGATTCTTTTCAGGTTTTATTTTGATTTCTATAATCCCATTTGTCTCTTCAAGGCTTTTATGTAGAAAAGGGTCTTTAAGATCCTTTAATAAATTCAGTACTTTCTCTTCTGTTAACAAGTAGAGCACCCCTTTGAATTCGTTTTATTTTCCCATTTTTCAGTATAACATATTACTGAAATAAAGCTTATTATCTGCCCTGTACGCGAAACCTGATTACTTCCCCATAGTAAAAAGGGCCTTGTACGTTACAAGAGACCCAGAAATCACTCTTCTTGCGTTAGTTTTTCCTCTGTAAAGTAACGTAAAATACCCATATAAATCGAACTGGCCACCTTTTCTTGATACCGATCACTGACTAGGCGCTCCCTTTCCTCCTTATTGGAAAGAAAACCAATTTCCACAAGAGCTCCCGGTTTCTTAGCACGATTCATCAAATACACATGATTTATTGTTTTTGCATCACGCTTTGTATTTTCAAGGTTTCTAATGATTTCAGTCTGAATGAATTTTGCTACCTGTTCATTTTCCTCAAACCTGTTTGTATAAAAGGTCTGGGCTCCTTTCGATGACGCTGAAGGAAAAGAATTCAGATGAATGCTCAAGAATAAGTCCGCTTCCGAATCATTGATCATTTCAACCCGGTTCCGTAAGTCTTCCTGTTTTCGCTGGCGGATCCCTTTTGTCTTTCCCTGTGCCAAATCCTCATCCTTCTCACGGGTCATGATGACAAGGGCACCCTGTTCCTGTAAATAGTCGCGAACCTTTAATGAAACGGAAAGGGCAATTTCCTTCTCCATTACCTCTTGTACATTTGCCCCGCCGTCCATTCCCCCATGACCGGCATCCAGCACGATTACCTTACCTGCCAACGGAAGGTTCCAGGAGTCCCAAGAATCATCTTCAACAAATTTAAAAGTTACAATTAAAAAAAGGACAAACAATCCCATAGCGATTCCTGTATATTTCAGCTTTCTACGCATGACCGTTCCCCTTCCATGATTCCTATACTAAAAGGTATGGGACAAACCATGGAATTAGAACAAGGTATGGGATTTTTGCCTTCTAATGCAGTTTCATTTTATATCGTTTTTCACCAGTCTTAAAGCCGTCCTGCCACCACTCTCCCACAAACCCTTCACAGCAATAAAACAACCCTTCATCGAAAGCGTTATTCGCTGTAACTTCTCTCCAATACAAAATAAAGTTAAAAAGAGTATCGGTCAAAAACTTCTCTTCCTTCCAACACCTGGCCCTTACATCTTCTTCTGACTCACCGTAATAGCCAAACTTACTATAGTTCGCTCCTAATAAATAAGCCTCGATGGCAACATCGAAGTAGCCTTCCTCCAAGACATCCATGAAATCCTGTCCAAAGTAACGCTGAATCCTTCCCTTCATGTCGTCGATAGAAAGATCCCTGAGCAATCTACGTTCGAACTTCAATTGCCTTTCCCTTTGCATCTCCTGTAAACCTAATATCACAGCCATATTTCACCTCCGGGGCAATTCCCCATTTCCCAAATTATTTCCTAAGACATAATTTAGTTTTTGCGTTCTATTTTGAACCATTCATTTATTCTATTGGCAAAATATAATGAGAATAAGTTCATCAGCCGTAGGTTGATGATCTAATTGCATGGGTGAATGGAAGTAAATGAAGAAGGCACATGGAACTCGATTTAATAAAGAGTCTCTTCTTTAAGAAACGTTGTTAAAAGGCAGAACGCACATTCGGGTGATAAAAGTCTGTTTACAAGGACTTGGAACTAAGATGAACCTTTGAGGAGGATCCAGTTGTTTTTTTAAAATGAATCGATACGCGAACCTACGAACGCACCACCTGAGTAAACAGGAATATGATTGCATCTTCGGAGGTTTACGTTGTTTCCCCCCCACTTACAAGCCAATCATTTGGACCTAAGAAACTTGGAATTATCCCCCGATAACTCGCCACTCAGGCTGCTACCGAGGCTGTCCGTGCCGACTCGGGCAGCTCACCACGCATGCCTCTTCAGGACATTGATTCAATATGTAATTATTCTTATCTGTATTTCTTTCTTGAACTTTAAGCGAATGTAATGATTTTGTTTTCTCTTTCAATCCCCTTAATAAAAAAACTCGATTAGGATGAAAAAGGACATCCATGGTAAACGGATGTCCTTCTTTCACATGATATAACATATTGCAATAACGGTCATAATCACTGCTTATTTAGCAGCGGGGGTGAAATTCATAGCGTTAGTTCACTTATCAAAAAGGCACTTTTTTGAGGTCACAAACAACGTATTCCAACTCCAAGAATGGTTTGAAATAGTTTCCGCAAATTCCACTGCCTATATCTGACCAGCTCTTTTCATTAAGCGTCCTGCAAGGGGCACTACAATTATACCCGCTAATACGACCTGCATTACGTTTCCGAGGATAGAGCCGAATGGCTGTATCCAGTTACCGTAAAGGATAACTTCGGCAAAATAGTAGCCCACGACTTTTACAATCAATGCAACGACAACGGCAAGTGTATATACAAGTTCTCTTTTTCCGGGTACCTTTTCGGATATGAGGCCAGCTAAAAAGCCCATTGCACCTACGATGATGAATGTAAACGGTGCCCATGCTGCCCAAGGTGAGATAAGATCGGAGAAGGCCATTCCGATTGCGCCTGCTATCGCTCCTGTTTTTTTGCCATATACCAAAGCTGCTATAAAAAGGGGAACGTTACCAAGATGGATTAGGCCTCCGTTACCCATTATTGGGAGCTTGATGTTGATCATTGTCGCTACAAGGGTTAATGCGATGAATAGCGCATTGATGACCAAGGCTTTTGTTTTAGTCGTTTCAATTGGTGAGAATGTTGAATTCATATGAGGTCCTCTTTCTTTTTTTAAGTACTATCATACTCCTAATCAGAAACTTAATAAATATGGATTTTACAAATAAATCTTTATCATATAAATAAACTCCCGTGATTTAAAAGGAACACACCATTACGATCCCGGCATTTCATTTGGGCTAGGATGGTAAAAGCCGATAAGAGCGGTATAAAGCGTTAATTACCTTTGATTCTCCTTAAGCCACTATTTATTCTTGTATTCAGACATCCCATGATTCTTACCTTGTTGAAGCCGGAGTAAGGTTAAAGAAGATGGGGCGATACTAGGGACATTCATATGACAATGATCATAAATAAACATGTAACAGATACTAGAGAGCAAAAACCTTCTAAATCCCAAAAGGTCCATGGTGCTATGGTGTGGTCAAAAGCTTTTTTTTCATAAAAAAGACTCCCAACCAAAATGGTTGAGAGCCTTTCGAAACGAAAATAGAATTAACGTTTTGAGAACTGAGGTGCACGACGTGCGCCTTTAAGACCGTATTTTTTACGCTCTTTCATACGTGGGTCACGAGTTAGTAAACCAGCAGTTTTAAGAGATGGACGGTATTCTGGATCAACTTGAAGTAATGCACGGGCGATACCGTGACGGATTGCTCCAGCTTGACCAGTGTATCCACCACCGCTAACGTTTACTAGAACGTCGTAATTTCCAGTAGTTTCTGTAGCAACTAGTGGTTGGTTAACAACTTCACGTAATGCTGCGAAAGGAATATATTCATTAATGTCACGACCGTTAATAACGATGCGACCTTCGCCTGGTACTAAACGTACACGAGCTACTGAGCTCTTACGGCGACCAGTACCATAATATTGAACTTGTGCCAAGATAGTAACCTCCTTAGTAATTATCCGCGTAATTCGTATACTTCTGGTTGTTGAGCAGCGTGTGGGTGCTCAGCTCCAGCGTATACGTGTAATTTTTTGTAGATTTGACGACCAAGAGAATTCTTTGGAAGCATACCTTTGATAGCAAGTTCAAGCATTCTCTCAGGGTAGTTTGTACGCATTTCAAGAGCAGTTCTAGTTTTAAGACCGCCTGGATGCATAGTGTGACGGTAATAAATTTTGTCAGTCAATTTTTTACCAGTCAAGTGGATTTTTTCAACATTGATTAGAATTACATGATCACCAGTGTCAATGTTAGGTGTAAAAGTTGGTTTATGTTTACCACGTAAGATGGATGCTACTTCAGTAGAAAGGCGACCCAAAGTTTTGCCTTCAGCGTCAATCACATACCATTTACGTTCTACTTCATTAGCTTTCGCCATAAATGTCGTACGCATGGTTAACCTCCTAAAAAACTTTTTAATTTTTTATATTTATTTTCAATCACAATAAACTTCCGGGGCTTATCGTGGGATTAAAATACATACCATATTATATTAACTTCTCCCAGATTCATTGTCAAGGGAATGTTACACTAGGATAAGTTGTCTATAAAACACTCTTTGTAACTCCATGAAAAGGTCAGTATGGCATCAAACCGCTCCATTACTGATTTCATCCTGTTTGCCAGTTGTAAAAAAACTGGTATCACTTCGAAAATATTTTTATTTGTAAAATACTTTCCATAAATACAAGCCTTGGGCAGGTGCTGTTTTCCCTGCAAAACTGCGGTCCTTTTTGTCCAAGATCCCGATCATATCCCGGGGTTCCATCTTGCCGCTGCCGACTTCCAGGAGCGTCCCAACCAAGATCCGCACCATATTATACAAAAACCCTTCCCCAACGAAGCGAAAAACCATGAAGCCATCGCTCTCTTCAAAGTCAATTTCTTGGATGGTTCGAACCTTATCGACCACTTCCGTTTTTGCCGAACAAAAACTTGTAAAGTCATGCGTCCCTACCAAATAGGAAATTGCTTCCTTAATCGCCTTCCCATCTAATGGATAGGGGTAATGATAGGCGTAATTCCGTTTAAACGGATCTCGTAATTTGGATCGGGCTATGATATAACGGTACTCTTTCCCAGTCGTATGGAACCTGGCATGAAAATCATCAGGCACGATATCGACTTCCAAAACGATAATATCAGTCGGAAGAAGGGCGCTGAACGCCTTTACCCAATTTTCAGTAGGAAATGTAAGGGGTGATTCAAAGTGAATCACCTGCCCCTTTGCATGAACCCCTGAATCTGTCCTGCCTGAAGCAGTGACCTTTATAATTGTGCCTTTGTGCATTTGGGCTAAGACTGCCTCAAATTCACTTTGGATGGTCCTTTTCTCAGGCTGCACCTGATAACCAGCGAAGTCCGTGCCGTCATAAGCGATCACACATTTATATTTTGGCATAGTACTCTTCCTTATTATGAACGTAATAAAAATAACATGACCGTAAGAAGACCTATTGAGACCATCAAAAGGCTATCACTCGTCTTCCAGTCCAATTGGCGGTATTTCGTGCGGCCTTCCCCACCACGGTATCCTCTTGATTCCATGGCAGTCGCCAATTCTTCTGCCCGTTTGAACGAACTCACAAATAAAGGAACAAGCAGCGGTACAATCGATTTAACCCTGTCCTTTATAGGACCTGATGAAAAGTCAACTCCCCTTGCCGTTTGAGCCTTCATGATTTTTTCTGTTTCCTCCATCAGCGTTGGAATGAATCGAAGGGCGATGGACATCATCAATGCTAGTTCATGTACAGGCATTTTCCACTTTTTCAAGGGTCCCAACAGCTCTTCCATCCCATCTGTAATGGATATTGGGGTTGTCGTCAAAGTTAATAAAGACGTAACAAGGATTAGTAAAGTAAATCTTACGGATATGAACAAACCTTGAATCAAACCGCCTTCATAGATTTCGAACCAACCGTATTCAAAAAGCAATTCCCCTTCTTTCGTAAACAATATATGGAGAAGGAATGTAAATACGATTAAGAAAAAAATAGGTTTTAACCCATTATAAAGATAGCGAAGCGGTATCTTCGAAAGGCTAATCAACAGGATGGTGAAAACCGCAAGTAAACCATAAGAAACGACATTATTCGCCAAGAAGATGACACAAACAAACAGGAACACAAGGAGCAATTTAGCCCTTGGGTCCATCTTGTGTATCAGGGAGTCTGCAGGGACATAACGCCCGATAATCATTTTATCCAGCATCAGCGGTTCCCCCGTTTCATGGCTTTATCTATTTCTACAGCTAAATCACCGATATTAAGACATGGATGATCAAACCGAACCCCAAGTTCCTTCTGGAGCTTGAGCTGAAAACGGACCGTATCAGGTACATCCAGGCCAAGCTCCAGAAGTTGTTCTGGCTCGGAGAAAATTTCCTGGGGAGTTCCCTTTTTGAACACCGTACCCTGGTGCATGATAATGATGTCATCCGCGTACTTGGCTGCATCCTCCATGCTATGTGTCACCAGAATTGTAGAAATGCCCCTAACTTTATGCAAATCATAAAACATATCCATGATTTCTTTGCGTCCTCGTGGGTCCAGTCCCGCTGTGGGTTCATCCAGTACCAATACTTCCGGCTCCATGGCAAGTACCCCAGCAATGGCCACCCTTCGCATTTGACCACCGGATAAGTCGAATGGAGATTTTTCAAGAACTTCCTCACTCAACCCCACTTGGGCGATAGCTTTCCTGGCCAGTTTCTTTGCATCGATTTCAGAAACCCCAAAATTCATAGGTCCAAAACATATATCCTTTTCAACCGTTTCATCAAACAGTTGATGTTCCGGAAACTGAAAAACAATTCCAACCTTTTGTCTAATCGACCGTAATGCCTTTTCTTTTCGTCCAGCCTCAATCGTCCGATCACCAATGAAGACCCTGCCCTTCGTCGGTTTTAAAAGAGCATTCAAATGCTGCAGTAGCGTCGATTTTCCGGACCCTGTATGCCCGATGATTGCGGTATAGGTTCCAGGCTCCATTGAAATATTGACATCATGAAGGGCTAGATGTTCAAAAGGAGTATTCACCTGATAGCGGTATTCTACATCATCGAGTGTAATTCGCATAAATCCTTCACCAACTCTTCCTCTGTCAAATGCCCATCAACCACACGAACACCATTTTTTTGTAACTCTTTGGTTAGTTTCACTGAAAAGGGAATATCCAGACCAAGGGCAATTAATTCTTCCTCTAATTCAAAAATACCCTGAGGCGGTCCTTCACGATATAACCGACCTTGGTTCATGACTATCATTCGATCAGCTTTCGCAGCTTCCTCAAGATCATGGGTGATCGATATGACGGTAATCTCGTTTTCCTGTTTTAATTCCCTAACTGTTTCAAGCACTTCTTCACGGCCTCTTGGGTCAAGCATTGAGGTTGCTTCATCTAAGATGATTATGTCGGGCTGCAAGGCTATTACACCTGCTATGGCCACTCTCTGCTTTTGACCGCCGGATAGATGGTGCGGCTCTTGATTAAGAAAGGCATTCATTTTAACCTTATTTAACGCACCATGAACACGCTCCACCATAACCTGCTGAGAAACACCGGCGTTTTCTAAACCAAAAGCCACATCATCCTGAACTGTAGTGCCTACAAACTGATTATCTGGGTTTTGAAAAACCATGCCAATTTTCTGGCGTACATCCCAAACGGTTTCTTCTGTCAAAAGTTGATCATTAATCGTAATGGTACCTGAGTTAGGGAACTGAAGACCATTCAGTAACTTCGCTAATGTCGACTTGCCAGAACCATTATGTCCGACAATCGCAAGCCACTCCCCCTGATGAATATCAAAAGAAACATCATCCAAAGCGTTTCGAGACTGACCCTCATATTTGTAAATAATATTATTTAAAGAAACCAGCTTCTTCCCCATGTGGCCCTCCTCATCCTCGACTGCACTCGTCTAATCTGAACTCTGCTCTATCAACATAAACATAGTAGTATTTCTTCTGAAAATATAAAAAAACGCTGCACCCCTTCCACCGAAAGAATTTTCGGTAAATTAAGAGCAGCTTACAGCGGGCCTGTTACGAAAAACAGGTTATCTTATAATCGCTTATTAAAAAAAGCGGGAAGGGATGCTTGAGCTAGACGTGAAGGCTCCCTGTATAAACAGGTTCCGCCAGCCATCGTAACACTCAATGCGAATTTCTAAAAAACAGAATTTCTATTTAAAAAAAGAAAAAGGGCATAGAACAAGTGAGTATATTCATTTGTCCCGCCCTTTTTCATCGTTGTTATTAAACTAATTCAATAACCACGACTGGTGCACCGTCACCGCGGCGTGGACCAACTTTCATGATACGAGTGTATCCACCTTGACGTTCTTCATAACGTGGAGCCACGTCACTGAATAGTTTTTGAAGGGCATCTGTGCCTTTCTCAGCGTCAGCGATTTCGTTACGGATGAATGATGCAGCTTGACGGCGTGCATGCAAGTCACCACGTTTACCAAGAGTGATCATTTTATCTACTACAGAACGTAATTCTTTTGCACGTGCTTCAGTAGTTTCAATGCGCTCATGGATAATAAGATCCGTAGCTAAATCACGAAGTAATGCTTTACGTTGTGCGCTAGTGCGTCCTAACTTTCTGTAACCCATTAGAGATTCCCTCCTTTGTTGAAGTTCTATATTGTGTGTCTAAAACAAGGCTCACAACATAATGGATTGATTCCGCCATGTTATCAGTCGTCTTTACGAAGACCTAAGCCTAATTCTTCTAGTTTCGCTTTCACTTCTTCAAGTGATTTACGGCCTAGATTACGTACTTTCATCATATCTTCTTCCGTTTTATGAGCTAGCTCTTGAACGGTATTGATTCCAGCACGCTTCAAGCAGTTGTAAGAACGAACAGAAAGGTCTAATTCTTCGATCGTCATCTCAAGAACTTTTTCTTTTTGATCTTCTTCTTTTTCAACCATGATTTCAGCATTTTGAGCTTCATCGGTTAACCCAACGAAAATATTTAAATGCTCTGTTAAAATCTTAGCTCCAAGTGCTACCGCTTCTTGCGGACCCGTACTGCCATCAGTCCAAACATCGAACGTTAACTTGTCAAAGTTAGACAACTGTCCAACACGTGTATTTTCAACTTGGAAAGATACGCGTGAAACCGGAGTGTAAAGAGCATCGATTGGAATTACACCAATTGGCTGGTCTTCTCTCTTGTTTTGAACAGCAGGAGTGTAGCCGCGGCCGCGACGTGCAGATAAACGCATACGCATATGACCGTTTTTACCAATTGTAGCAATATATAAATCCGGATTAAGAATTTCTACATCACTATCATGAGTGATATCAGCAGCCGTGATGACTCCGTCACCTTGAACGTCAATTTCCAGCGTCTTCTCTTCATCAGAGTAAATCTTAAGAGCTAGTTTTTTCACATTAAGAATGATAGATGTTACATCTTCCACGACGCCTTCAATTGTTGAGAACTCATGTAGCACTCCATCAATTTGTATAGCTGTGACAGCAGCACCTGGGAGTGAGGATAAAAGGATACGACGTAAGGAGTTACCCAATGTAGTACCATACCCACGCTCTAGTGGCTCTACGACGAATTTACCGAATTTGGTATCGTCGTTGATTTCAACCGTTTCGATTTTTGGTTTTTCTATTTCGATCATCAATAAACCCTCCTTCAAAACGTCAAAACCCCGGCAAGTAAACTAAGTCACTTAAACCGAAATTCCCCATGTATACGTTCCCGCTGTGCGCAACAACTGAAAATTAATCTTCTGTAAGAACGCAAACTCAGTATTATATCCCATTATTGACAGGAATACAAAATCTATACAGAAAAATTAAACACGGCGACGTTTTGGTGGACGGCATCCGTTATGTGGAACTGGAGTTACATCTTTAATTGCAGTTACTTCTAGGCCAGCAGCTTGAAGTGCACGAATAGCAGCCTCACGTCCAGCACCAGGTCCTTTAACTGTAACTTCAAGAGTTTTCATACCATGTTCAATTGATGTTTTAGCAGCTGTTTCAGCAGCCATTTGTGCAGCGAATGGAGTGGATTTACGAGATCCACGGAATCCTAGAGCTCCAGCACTTGACCAAGAAATAGCATTACCATGAGAGTCAGTGATCGTAACGATAGTGTTATTGAATGTTGAACGAATATGTGCAATACCAGTTTCTATATTCTTTTTCACACGACGTTTACGTGTATTAGTTTTACGTGCCATGAAAAGTAACCTCCTTTACTAATTATTTTTTCTTGTTAGCTACAGTACGACGAGGTCCTTTACGCGTACGAGCATTGTTTTTTGTATTTTGACCGCGAACAGGAAGACCACGACGGTGACGTAAACCACGGTAAGAACCGATTTCCATTAAACGTTTGATGTTTAGGGAGATTTCACGACGAAGGTCGCCTTCTACTTTAAGCTTGTCAATGATATCACGAATTTTATTCAATTCGTCTTCCGTTAAGTCACGAACGCGAGTTTCTTCAGAAACGCCTGCTTCTGCAAGAACTTTCATCGCGGTTTGTTTTCCAATACCATATATATATGTTAATGAGATAACAATACGTTTGTCACGGGGAATATCTACTCCAGCAATACGTGCCATGCTTGAGTGCACCTCCTTCTATTTAGCCTTGTTTTTGTTTATGTTTAGGGTTTTCGCAAATAACCATAACTTTACCTTTTCTGCGGATAACTTTACACTTTTCGCAGATTGGTTTGACTGATGGTCTGACTTTCATTGCTATCTAACCTCCTTATACAGATCGGAGCGTAACCGGATTATTTGAACCGGTATGTGATTCTGCCGCGAGTTAGATCATACGGGGAAAGCTCAACCGTAACTTTATCTCCAGGCAAAATGCGAATAAAGTGCATACGAATTTTACCGGATACATGAGCTAAAACAGTATGACCATTTTCTAATTCTACCTTAAACATTGCATTTGGCAAAGTCTCTTGTACTGTGCCTTCTACTTCAATTACATCATCTTTCGCCATTAAAGTGATTCTCCCTTCTCTATGCGTGAACCTATTAAAGGTACACATCTTTCCGTCAACATTACTACAGTCCAATTATCCTCATAAGTCTTACAATTCTGCATCAAGTATTCACCATTTTGTAGAACCAGGCTTTAACTGAGGACCTTTATCAGTTGGACCGAAATGAGGATTTTATGGGTCCTCATGTAAGTCTTGACCGATTCCGTGACCGACATACTCTCGAAATAGAGAAGCAATTAGTCTCGACATAGGTTTGAATAGCATGGGAGATGTTTGAAAGGCGCACGCCTGACATAGCTTCTTTCAACCCTCTATATCACGACTCTTTAGGAATCCCAATAGAGTCACTGCATTTCTTCATCAATTTTGCCGACCGGATATGTCCATGAAGATCACTTAGAAAGTAATCGCCCAATTCAGGGAATACCAAGTACAAGAACCTGATTAATAAATGTGCGAATGCTCTCGCGAAATTCATTATACCCTTTGTATTAAAGGAATGCACCAAGTTTAACTAGTAAGTTGTAAAAATGGTTTGAATTTCATAAATCAATACGAATGATTAATTTTGCAAAGCACCAACTAACACATCAATATCTTCAAATACCTTATTAATATCTTGCTGTCCGTTAATGTTGACCAAGTATCCTTTTTCTCCGTAGAAATCAAGAAGTGGTTTGGTTTGTTTCAAATTCACATCTAAGCGATTTTGAACCGTTTCTTCATTATCATCAGCACGTTGATATAATTCTCCGCCGCAGCGGTCGCATACATCATCTTTAGCGGGAGGATTGAATACAAGATGATATGTCGCACCACATGATTTGCAAATACGACGTCCTGTCAATCTTTCCATTAAGATGCTTTTATCAACATCGATATTAATGACAAAATTCATTTTTCGATCTAAATCAGTAAGAATGCTTTCAAGTGCTTCTGCCTGTGCCACAGTACGTGGAAAACCATCAAGCAAAAATCCTTTTAGGCAGTCTTCCTTGCTTAATCTTTCACGTACAATGCCTATGGTAACTTCATCTGGTACCAATTCGCCTTTGTCCATGAATGATTTTGCCTTTAGACCTAATTCTGTTCCATCTTTGATAGCTGTTCGGAACATATCTCCAGTAGAAATATGAGGGATATTATATTTTTCTACGATTTGTTCAGCTTGAGTGCCCTTACCAGCACCAGGCAGACCCATTAACACTAGATTCAATTTTCTTCCCCCTCAAACTCTATAATGGGTAAAGGGAACAAGGCGTTCCCAAAACTCATTACTTTATAAAGCCTTTATAGTGTCTCTTCACAAGTTGTGATTCAAGCTGCTTCATCGTATCAAGGGCAACCCCCACTACGATTAGCAAACTAGTACCACCAATCTGTGCAGATTGAGGTAAATCAGCAATCTTAATGAAGAATACCGGTAAAACGGCAATGATGGCTAAGAATATAGAGCCTACAAACGTCAAACGGTATAAAACACGTGTTAAATATTCTTGTGTACTCTTACCTGGACGAATCCCCGGCACATAGCCACCTTGCTTTTTCAAATTCTCAGCCATTTGTTCAGGGTTAACCTGAATGAATGCATAAAAATACGCAAAAGCAATGATAAGAGCGACATATATGATCATACCAATTGGATTGGTATAAGCAAGATTTTCTGTTATCCAACTAGTAACACTGTTCTTTCCAAAGAAAGATGCGATTGTAGTAGGAGTGATAAGAAATGCCATTGCAAAGATTACCGGAATAACCCCTGCAGCATTTACTTTCAATGGTAAATGTGTAGACTGGCCACCCATTTGTGTACGACCTACCGCAGCACGTTTGGCATACTGAATAGGAATTTTACGTAATGCCTGCTGAATGAAGATGACAGCAACCACGATTGCTAATACTGCTAATACAATGAGGATAATCGTTATAATTCGTAAGAATAATTGATCACCAGCATTTTGAAATTGTTGGGCGTATATTTGATTTGCCGTTGTTGGCAAACTAGCTACGATACCAGCAAAGATTATGATGGAAATCCCATTACCCACACCCTTAGCAGTGATCAGCTCCCCTAACCACAAAAGAAAAGCTGTTCCTGCCGTTAAGACAGTCGCAATAAGCAAGTATGTTGCAATTCCAGGATTTTCAATCAACTGGCCACCTGACATATTATTGAACCCATAAGACATGCCCAAAGCTTGGATAAATCCTAGGATAATAGTGAAGTAACGCGTGAATTGAGCTAATTTACGGCGCCCTGCTTCCCCTTGTTTAGACCATTCAGTGAACTTAGGTACAACATCCATCTGTAATAGTTGAACGATGATAGATGCCGTGATATATGGCATGATACCCATCGCTAATATGGAGAAGTTTTTTAGTGCTCCGCCGCCAAAGGTATTTAAAAGACCTATGACGCTCAGCTGGTCCTGTTCAGCGAGAAAACCGGCATTCACATGCGGTACAGGTATAAATGTACCGATGCGATAGACGATTAACATTAGAAGGGTAAAAATAATCTTATTCCTTATTTCACCCACGCGCATAAAATTGGAGATCGTGCGAAACATTAGATCACCTCTGTATTACCGCCAGCAGCTTCGATAGCTTCTTTAGCAGTAGACGAGAATTTGTGAGCTTTAACAGTAAGCTTTTTCTCAATGCTTCCTTTTGCAAGAATTTTGATTCCTGCTTTTTCTTTACTAACAACTCCAGTCTCAAGTAAAAGAGCTGGTGTTACTTCAGTACCGTCTTCGAAAAGATTTAACGTATCAAGATTCACGATAGCATAGTCTTTACGGTTGATGTTGGTAAATCCACGTTTAGGTAAACGTCTGAATAGAGGAGTTTGTCCCCCTTCAAATCCAAGACGCACACCGCCGCCGGAGCGAGCGTTTTGTCCTTTATGTCCTTTACCTGCTGTTTTACCGTTACCAGATCCAATACCGCGACCTTTACGTTTACGTTCTTTACGAGAACCTTCTGCAGCTTTTAACTCATGAAGTTTCATGTTGGCACCTCCTTGTTAAGTTAAAAATTATTTTATTGTTCTTTTACAGTAACAAGATGAGCAACTTTGGTAATCATACCGCGAATCGCAGGGTTATCTTCATGAATAACCGTTTGATGCATTTTGCGTAAACCCAAAGTGTTAACTGTAACACGTTGATCTTCAGGACGACCAATCAAGCTGCGAGTGAGGGTAATTTCTAATTTATTAGCCATAATTCGATTTCCCTCCTTATCCTAACAGTTCTTGTACTGATTTTCCACGTAACTTAGCTACGTCTTCAGCACGTTTCAATTGCTTCAATCCTTCAATTGTTGCGCGAACCATATTAATAGGTGTATTAGTACCTAGTGATTTAGACAAGATATCGCTAACTCCGCCTAATTCTAGTACCGCACGAACAGGACCACCAGCAATTACTCCTGTACCTTCAGAAGCTGGTTTCAATAGAATGTGACCTGCGCCATAGCGACCGTTCACAAGGTGAGGAATTGTAGTTCCAACCATTGGTACAGTAATTAGATTTTTCTTAGCGTCCTCAATAGCTTTACGGATAGCATCCGGAACTTCTTGAGCTTTACCAGTACCAAATCCAACATGACCATTTTTATCACCAACAACAACTAGTGCAGTGAAACGGAAACGACGTCCGCCTTTAACAACTTTAGCTACACGATTTACTGTAACTACGCGTTCTTCAAGTTCTAATTTATTAGGATCAATGCTACGCATCTGTTATGTCCCTCCTTATCCATTAAAATTCTAAGCCGTTTTCACGAGCAGCGTCAGCCAATGCTTTAACACGACCATGGAAGAGGTAACCACCGCGGTCAAATACCACAGCTTTGAAACCTTTTTCAACAGCACGTTTCGCAATAAGTTCGCCAACTTTTTGAGCTGCTTCAGCATTGCTACTAGCTTCGATACTGATCTCTTTATCAAGAGTTGAAGCACTTGCTAATGTTACGCCTTGTGCATCGTCAATTAATTGTGCGTAAATGTGTTTGTTTGAACGAAACACATTTAAACGAGGACGAGCTTCTGTTCCAGAAAGCTTAGCACGTACACGCGCATGTCTTTTCTGACGAGTAGCATTTTTATCAAGCTTCGTAATCATTTACGTCACTCCTTTCGTTTACTTATGCGGCATTACTTACCAGTTTTACCTTCTTTACGACGAACGAATTCGCCTTCGTAACGGATCCCTTTACCTTTATACGGTTCAGGTGGGCGAACATCACGGATATTAGCTGCTAGAGCTCCTACACGTTCTTTGTTTGCACCTTTGATGATTACTTTTGTATTAGAAGGAACTTCGACTTCAACGCCAGCTTCTGGCTCTATTTCTACAGGGTGAGAATATCCTACGTTAAGGATAAGCTTAGTACCTTGCTTTTGTGCACGGTACCCAACCCCAATAAGTTCAAGTGATTTTACAAAACCTGTTGATACACCTTCAACCATGTTAGAGATAAGTGCGCGAGTAGTTCCGTGTAAAGAACGGTGAGCCTTCTCGTCAGACGGACGTGTAACAGTTAACACGTTCTCTTCAACAACGATTGTAAGGTCAGGACTGAATGATCTAGTTAATTCACCTTTAGGACCTTTAACAGTTACTTCACTTCCGTTAACAGTAACCGTTACGCCTGTAGGGATTTCAATAGGTTTTTTACCTATACGAGACATATTGTGCACCTCCATTCTTGTGAAAATGTATTACCAAACGTATGCTAAAACTTCTCCGCCAGCTTGTTTAGAGCGAGCTTCCTTGTCTGTTAAAACTCCGTGAGAAGTAGAAACAATTGCGATACCTAAACCGTTTAGAACGCGTGGTACCTCTCCAGTTTTTGCATATACACGCAAACCAGGTTTGCTGATACGTTTTAGACCAGTGATAACACGTTCGTTGTTTGCACCGTATTTTAAGAAGATACGGATGATACCTTGTTTGTTGTCTTCGATTAATTCAAAGTCACGTACGAAGCCTTCACGCTTTAAGATCTCAGCAATTTCCTTTTTGATCTTTGAAGCAGGAACTTCTAGTTTTTCGTGACGAACCATATTCGCATTACGGATGCGAGTAAGCATATCTGCAATAGGATCTGTCATGACCATTATATTTTACCTCCTTCCCAAACTCGGGTTTTACCAGCTAGCTTTTTTAACGCCAGGAATTTGTCCTTTATATGCAAGTTCGCGGAAACAAATACGACAAAGTTTAAATTTACGTAATACAGAATGTGGACGTCCGCAACGTTCGCAACGTGTATATTCTTGTACTTTAAACTTCTGTTCGCGTTTTTGCTTTACGATCATAGACTTTTTAGCCACGATTTCGCCTCCCTTTATTTAGAGATTACTTTTGGAACGGCATTCCAACTTGAGTAAGTAGTTCACGAGCTTCTTCGTCAGTGTTGGCAGTCGTTACGATAACGATATCCATACCACGAACTTTGCTCACTTTATCGTAATCAATCTCAGGGAAGATAAGTTGTTCTTTAACACCTAATGTATAGTTCCCACGTCCGTCAAAGGATTTCTTTGAAACGCCGCGGAAATCACGTACACGTGGTAAAGATACAGATACTAGCTTATCAAGGAATTGATACATACGTTCTCCACGTAATGTAACCTTCGCTCCGATAGGCATACCTTCACGCAAACGGAAGCCTGCGATTGATTTTTTAGCTTTTGTTATAACTGGTTTTTGACCAGTGATCAATGTAAGTTCTTCAACAGCTGTATCTAAAGCTTTTGAGTTAGATACTGCGTCACCCACACCCATGTTAATAACGATTTTCTCAATGTTTGGTACTTGCATTACTGATTGATAGTTGAATTTACCCATCAATGACGGTGTAATTTCACTTTTGAATTTTTCTTTAAGGCGGCTCATTGCTTAGTGTACCTCCCTTCATTTATGACTTATTTATCTAAAGATTCACCTGATATTTTAGCTACGCGTACTTTTTTACCATTTTCGATCTTATATCCAACACGAGTCGGTTTACCTGATTTAGGATCAAGTGGCATTACATTGGATACGTGAATAGCAGCTTCTCTGCTGATAATTCCACCTTGTGGATTAATTTGAGATGGCTTGGAATGCTTTTTCACGATGTTAATTCCTTCAACAAGCACACGATTTTGTTTCGGATATGCTTCAAGAATTGTTCCTTGTTTGCCTTTGTCCTTACCAGAGATGACTACGACTTTGTCACCTTTTTTAACATGCATTAGCTTGGCACCTCCTTGAAAGGCTTTATACAAATTTTACATATTATAGAACTTCTGGAGCTAGAGAAACGATCTTCATGAAACTATTGTCACGTAATTCACGAGCAACAGGTCCAAAAATACGAGTTCCACGTGGGCTCTTATCGTCACGGATAATTACACATGCGTTTTCATCAAAACGAATGTAAGAACCGTCAGGACGACGCATACCACGTTTTGTACGGACAACAACAGCCTTAACGACTTCACCTTTTTTAACAACGCCTCCTGGTGTTGCCTGTTTAACTGTACAAACGATGACATCACCAATGTTTGCAGTTTTACGGCCAGAACCACCTAGGACTTTAATTGTTAGCACTTCACGAGCACCTGAATTGTCAGCGACTTTTAAACGAGATTCTTGTTGAATCATGTACGGTACCTCCCTTCGGAATTAGCTTAATCCGAACTATATTAAATGATTACTGCTTTTTCTACTACTTCTACAAGACGGAAGCGCTTTGTAGCTGAAAGTGGACGAGTTTCCATGATACGTACTACGTCGCCTGCTTTAGCTTCGTTTAGCTCGTCATGAGCTTTTAACTTTTTAGAGTATTTCACGCGTTTACCGTATAAAGAATGCTTTTTATAGGTTTCTACAACAACTGTTACTGTTTTATCCATTTTATCGGATACTACGCGGCCAGTGTAGATTTTGCGTTGGTTGCGTTCGCTCATTCTGCAAACCTCCATTCATTATCGATTAGTGACACCGATCTCTCTTTGACGAACAACTGTTTTCATACGAGCAATCGATTTGCGAACTTCACGGATGCGAGCTGTATTTTCAAGTTGTCCAGTAGCTAACTGGAAACGAAGATTAAATAGTTCTTCTTTAAGAGATTTTAGTTTTTGTTCAATTTCAGCAGTGGTTAGATCTTTGATTTCATTAGCTTTCATTTGTTTCACCACCAATTTCCTCTCTTTTTACAAACTTGCATTTGATTGGAAGTTTGTGTGCTGCAAGGCGCAATGCTTCTCTTGCCACCTCTTCAGATACACCAGAGATTTCAAACAATACTTTGCCCGGTTTAACTACTGCTACCCAACCTTCAGGAGCACCTTTACCGGAACCCATCCGTACTTCAAGCGGCTTAGCTGTGTAAGGTTTGCTTGGGAAAATTTTGATCCAAACTTTTCCTCCACGTTTCATATAACGAGTCATCGCAATACGAGCTGCTTCGATTTGGCGGTTAGTGATCCAGGAAGCTTCTTGAGCTTGAAGTCCAAATTCTCCAAAATGAACTTCAGTGCCGCCCTTAGCCATCCCTCTCATCTTACCGCGGTGTTCACGACGGTATTTTACGCGTTTTGGCAATAACATATTATTTTCCTCCTTCCTCAGATTTCTTCTTAGTAGGAAGAACTTCTCCACGGTAGATCCAAACTTTCACGCCTAGCTTACCGTAAGTAGTATCTGCTTCAGCATGAGCATAATCTATGTCAGCACGAAGTGTGTGAAGTGGAACTGTTCCTTCGCTGTAATGTTCAGCACGAGCAATATCAGCACCGCCAAGACGACCAGAAACTTGAGTTTTGATTCCTTGTGCGCCAGAACGCATAGTACGTTGGATAGCTTGCTTTTGAGCACGACGGAATGAAACACGGTTTTCTAATTGACGAGCGATGTTTTCAGCAACCAATTTTGCGTCAAGATCTGCTCTTTTAATTTCAATGATATTGATATGAACTCTTTTGCCAGTTAACTGGTTCAAAGCTTTACGAAGTGCTTCAACTTCAGTACCGCCCTTACCGATAACCATTCCTGGTTTAGCAGTGTGAACAGATACATTGATACGGTTAGCTGCACGTTCGATTTCAACTTTGGATACAGAAGCATCATTTAAACGTTTCGCGATATACTCACGAACTTTAATGTCTTCATGCAAAAGAACTGCGTAGTCTTTATCAGCGTACCATTTGGATTCCCAATCACGGATGATCCCGATACGCAAACCGACTGGATTTACCTTTTGACCCACAGATTACCCCTCCTTCTTTTCTGATACAACGATTGTAATATGACTAGTACGTTTGTTTATTGCACTCGCACGACCTTGAGCGCGAGGACGGAAACGTTTTAATGTTGGTCCTTCGTTAACGTATGCCTCTGAAACGACTAGGTTATTAATATCCATTTCGTAGTTGTGTTCTGCATTTGCGATAGCAGATTTCAGAATTTTTTCTACGACTGGAGAAGCAGATTTTGGTGTTAAGCGAAGAATCGCTACTGCTTCACCTACTTGTTTTCCTCGAATTAAATCTGCGACTAAACGCACTTTACGAGGAGCTATACGAACTGTTTTAGCGACAGCTTTAGCTTGCATGAGATGCCCTCCTCTCATTAACGTCTTGTTTTCTTGTCATCACTTGCGTGACCTTTATAAGTGCGTGTAGGCGCGAATTCGCCTAGTTTGTGACCTACCATATCTTCTGTTACATAAACCGGCACATGCTTACGACCGTCATAAACGGCGATTGTGTGTCCGATGAATTGCGGGAAGATTGTTGAGCGACGAGACCAAGTTTTTACTACCTGTTTCTTGTCAGCTTCATTTAATTTTTCAACTTTTACCAATAAATGATCATCAACAAAAGGCCCTTTTTTTAAGCTACGACCCATGCGAGTACCTCCCTTCGTGACTGTTCTACGGTTCTATATATGAACCGTAGGTCAATCCCGTTATTTTTTACGACGACGTACGATAAATTTATCGGATTTATTTTTCTTCTTACGAGTTTTGAATCCAAGAGTAGGTTTACCCCATGGAGACATTGGTGATTTACGTCCGATTGGCGATTTACCTTCACCACCACCGTGTGGGTGATCATTCGGGTTCATTACTGATCCACGAACTGTTGGGCGTTTACCTAACCAACGGTTACGTCCAGCTTTACCAATGTTGATAAGTTCATGTTGTTCATTACCAACTTGACCGATAGTAGCACGGCAAGTTGCAAGAATCATACGAACCTCACCTGAGTTTAAACGTACAAGTACATAACGACCTTCTTTACCAAGGACTTGAGCAGATGTTCCTGCTGAACGGACTAATTGTCCACCTTTTCCTGGTTTAAGTTCGATGTTATGAATTACTGTACCAACTGGGATGTTAATAAGAGGAAGAGCGTTACCCACTTTAATGTCAGCTTCTGGACCTGACATAATTTCCAAACCTACTTCTAGGTTTTTGGGAGCTAGGATATAACGTTTTTCTCCATCAACGTAATTAATTAATGCAATGTTTGCAGAACGATTTGGATCGTACTCAATAGTAGCAACGCGTCCTGGTATACCATCTTTATTCCGTTTGAAATCGATGATACGGTATTGACGCTTGTGGCCGCCACCTTGATGACGAACTGTTAACTTACCTTGGTTATTACGGCCGCCTTTGCTGTGTAAAGGAGCAAGTAATGATTTTTCCGGTTTGTCTGTAGTGATCTCAGCAAAATCCGAAGTTGTCATATTACGTCGACCGTTAGAGGTAGGTTTATACTTCTTAATCGCCATTTGTATTTCCCTCCTTCTCTAATGAATTAAGCTTCGAATAGCTCGATTTCTTTGCTGTCAGCAGTTAATTTAACAATTGCTTTACGGCGCTTGTTAGTATAGCCTGCATGTTTGCCCATACGTTTAAATTTACCTTTGTAGTTCATGATGTTTACTTTCTCAACTTTAACGCCGAAAATTTCTTGAACAGCATCTTTAACTTGAGTTTTGTTAGCTCTAACATCAACTTCAAAAGTATATTTCTTTTCAGCCATTACGTCTGAAGAGCGTTCAGTGATTACGGGGCGCTTAATGATATCGCGTGCATCCATTATGCAAGCACCTCCTCTACTTTTTCGACAGCTGATTTAGTCAAGATCAATTTGTTGTGTGAAACAACATCAAGAACGTTAAGACCAACAGCTTCAACTACAGTAACACCAGGGATGTTACGTGCAGAAAGAGCAACTTTCTCATCTAAACCGTCAGTAACAACTAACGTTTTAGTATCAACAGAAAGATTTTTAAGTACCGCTACAAACTCTTTTGTTTTTGGAGCTTCGAAAGACAAGCTTTCAAGTACCAAAATGTTCTCTTCCAATGCCTTTGCAGACAATGCAGATTTAATAGCTAAACGACGTACCTTTTTAGGTAGCTTGTAAGCGTAAGATCTTGGAGTAGGTCCAAAAACAACGCCACCGCCACGCCATTGTGGAGAACGGATAGAACCTTGACGCGCACGTCCAGTTCCTTTTTGTTTCCAAGGTTTACGTCCACCGCCTGCAACTTCAGAACGGTTTTTAACTTTATGAGTTCCTTGACGTAAGGAAGCTCGTTGCATGATGATTGCTTCAAATAATACATGATTATTAGGTTCGATACCAAAGATGGATTCATTTAGTTCGATGTCGCCAACTTGTGAACCTGTTTGGTTGAACAATGTAACTTTTGGCATTCTATTGCTCCTCCTTTCTCAGAAATTACTTTGCTTTAACAGCAGTTTTAACTTTGATCAATGCTTTTCTAGCACCAGGTACATTACCTTTGATCAATAGTAGGTTGCGTTCAACATCAACTTTAACGATAGCTAAGTTTTGAACAGTAATTTGTTCTCCACCCATACGTCCTGGTAATAGTTTACCTTTGAATACGCGGTTTGGAGCTACAGGACCCATTGAACCTGGGCGACGGTGGTAACGAGAACCATGAGACATAGGTCCGCGAGATTGTCCATGACGCTTGATAGAGCCTTGGAAACCTTTACCTTTTGAAATTCCTGATACATCTACTAAATCGCCTTCAGCGAAAATACTAACATTGACTTCTTGACCGATCTCATATTCAGTAAGATCCGTTCCGCGGAATTCGCGAATGAAGCGCTTAGGAGTAGTATTTGCTTTTTCAACATGGCCCTTTTCAGGTTTGTTAGAAAGCTTTTCGCGTTTGTTTTCAAAACCAACTTGAACTGCTTCATAGCCATCAGTTTCAACAGTTTTCTTTTGAAGAACCACGTTATTAGCAGCTTCGATAACTGTTACCGGAATAAGTTCACCGTTTTCAGCAAAAACTTGAGTCATACCGATTTTTCTTCCTAAGATTCCTTTGGTCATAAGTCACACCTCCTAGAGTAATTGTTCATATTTATATGAATTATAATTTGATTTCAATGTCAACGCCTGATGGTAAATCTAAACGCATCAATGAATCAACTGTTTGTGGAGTTGGATTAACGATGTCGATTAGACGTTTATGCGTACGCATTTCGAATTGTTCACGAGAATCTTTGTATTTATGAACCGCACGTAGGATCGTATATACCGATCTTTCAGTAGGTAATGGAATTGGACCAGATACAGCCGCACCAGAACGTTTTGCAGTTTCAACAATTTTCTCAGCAGATTGATCAAGAATTCTGTGATCATATGCTTTTAAACGGATACGAATTTTTTGTTTTGCCATAATTTTCCCTCCTTTTCGCCTATTTTAAAATAGACCTTCTCAATGGAAATTTCCCACACACTCGCCATGGCAAAGCGGCCGGGTGTGTCAGCAACCTTCCATATCATCGCAGTCAAAGACCAACATTGTCTATTATACATAATGCACAAGTAAAATGCAAGTTAAACTTAAACTTTTCTTGTGCAACACACTTTTATTATTATACATACTATCACAAGTATTTACAAGTAGATTCTACATGGTCTTTCATATCCATTTTCTTCAATTCGAAATCGGGTATGAAACTTAATAAATTCACTAATTTTTTTATCGATATTTATAGAAGAAAAAAATGAAAAACCTTTAGAAAATAGAAAAGAAGCAGATGGCGTCCCATCTGCTTCTCCCGGAAGGCGTCCCTTCCAATATTGTTTTATGAATCAATTACTCTGTGATTGTAGCAACTACGCCAGCGCCTACAGTACGTCCACCCTCACGGATAGAGAATTTAGTACCTTCTTCGATAGCGATTGGAGCGATAAGTTCTACAGTCATTTCGATGTTGTCTCCAGGCATAACCATTTCTACGCCTTCAGGAAGGTTACAAATACCAGTTACGTCAGTTGTACGGAAGTAGAACTGAGGACGGTAGTTTGTGAAGAATGGAGTGTGACGTCCACCTTCTTCTTTAGAAAGAACATAAACTTCAGCTTTGAACTTTGTGTGTGGAGTGATTGTACCTGGTTTAGCAAGTACTTGTCCACGTTGGATATCTTCACGGGATACACCACGAAGAAGTGCACCGATGTTGTCACCAGCTTCAGCATAGTCAAGAAGTTTACGGAACATTTCAACACCTGTTACAGTTGTTGGTTTAGACTCTTCGTTGAAACCGATGATGTCAACAACGTCACCGACTTTAACTTGTCCACGCTCAACACGACCAGTAGCAACTGTACCACGACCAGTGATAGAGAATACATCCTCAACTGGCATCATGAAAGGTTTTTCAGTGTCACGAGTTGGTTCTGGGATATACTCATCAACAGCTGTCATTAATTCATGAATTTTTTCTTCCCATTCAGCTTCTCCTTGAAGAGCTTTTAGTGCAGATCCTTTGATAACTGGAATGTCATCGCCAGGGAATTCGTATTCAGATAGTAGATCACGGATTTCCATTTCTACTAATTCAAGAAGTTCTTCGTCATCAACCATGTCGCATTTGTTCATGAATACTACAAGGAATGGTACACCTACTTGACGAGAAAGAAGGATGTGCTCACGAGTTTGTGGCATTGGGCCATCAGCAGCAGATACTACTAGGATTCCGCCATCCATTTGTGCAGCACCAGTGATCATGTTTTTAACATAGTCAGCATGTCCTGGGCAGTCAACGTGTGCGTAGTGACGAGTAGCTGTTTCGTACTCAACGTGTGCAGTAGAGATTGTGATACCACGTTCTCTTTCTTCTGGAGCACCATCGATTTGGTCATAAGCGCGAGCTTCTGCTCCACCAGTTTTAGCAAGTACAGTTGTGATTGCAGCAGTTAGAGTTGTTTTACCATGGTCAACGTGACCAATTGTTCCAACGTTAACGTGCGGTTTTGAACGATCAAATTTAGCTTTTCCCATTAGGAATTCCTCCTTAAAATTATAAATAAAAGATTAAGTATATAGGGCTGTGAAAGAAGACTAATTCTTCCATCACAGCTTACATAAGATAGTTATACTTTAATAAGAGATGAAAATCAATTATTCACCTTTATTTTTTTTGATGATTTCTTCAGAAATGCTCTTAGGTACTTCTTCATAATGATCGAAGTGCATAGAGAATGTTCCGCGTCCTTGTGTGTTAGAACGTAGAGACGTAGCATATCCGAACATTTCAGATAGTGGAACCATCGCTTTAACCATTTGCGTGTTACCGCGAGCTTCCATACCTTCTACACGACCACGGCGGGATGTGATATCTCCCATGATGTCGCCTAGATAATCTTCAGGAATAACTACTTCTACTTTCATGATTGGCTCAAGGATAACCGGCTTACATTTAGAAGCAGCATTTTTAAGTGCCATTGATGCAGCAATTTTAAATGCCATTTCGTTGGAGTCAACGTCATGGTAAGAACCGTCAAATAATTTTGCTTTGATGTCGACTAGCGGGTAACCAGCAAGTACACCACGGTCAAGTGAATCAACTAATCCAGCTTGTACAGCAGGGATATATTCACGTGGTACTACACCACCGACGATAGCATTTTCAAATTCGAATCCTTTACCTTCTTCGTTTGGACCAAATTCGATCCATACGTGTCCGAATTGTCCACGACCACCTGATTGGCGAACGAATTTACCTTCAACCTTAGCTGAACCACGGAAAGTTTCACGGTATGCTACTTGAGGAGCACCAACGTTTGCTTCCACTTTAAATTCACGACGCATACGGTCAACAAGGATGTCCAAGTGAAGTTCACCCATACCAGCGATAATCGTTTGACCAGTTTCTTGGTCAGTATGCGCACGGAATGTTGGATCTTCATCTTGTAGCTTTTGTAAAGCTTGACCCATTTTGTCTTGGTCTGCTTTGGATTTTGGTTCAACTGAAAGTGAAATAACTGGCTCTGGGAATACCATAGACTCAAGAATAACTTGGTTCTTGTCGTCACATAGAGTATCACCAGTTGTAGTATCTTTCAATCCTACAGCTGCAGCAATATCTCCTGCGTATACAGTTGATATTTCTTCACGGCTGTTTGCGTGCATTTGAAGGATACGTCCAATACGTTCACGTTTACCTTTAGTTGAGTTGATTACATAAGAACCTGATTCTAATGTACCTGAGTACACACGGAAGAATGTAAGTTTACCAACGTAAGGATCCGTCATTACTTTAAACGCTAAAGCTGAGAACGGTTCAGAATCATCTGAGTGGCGTTCTACTTCGTCTTCTGTATCAGGAAGAGTACCTTTAATAGCTGGTACATCTAACGGAGATGGAAGGAAGTCGATAACGTTATCAAGCATTAATTGAACACCTTTGTTTTTGAAAGCTGATCCACAGATAACTGGGAAGAATTCAACGTTAACGGTTGCTGTACGAATAGCTGCTTTTAATTCAGCAATGCTGATTTCTTCGCCGCCAAGGTATTTTTCCATTAAGTCTTCATTAACTTCTGCTACTGCTTCAATTAACTTTTCACGGTATTCTTCAGCTAATTCCCGATGTTCTTCAGGAATTTCACCAACAGTGATATCAGTTCCTAGATCATTGGCATAGAAATGAGCTTTCATTTCAATAAGGTCAATGATTGCAGAGAATTGATCTTCAGCACCGATTGGTAACTGAACTGGATGAGCATTAGCTTGTAGACGATCGTGGATTGTTCCAACTGAGTAAAGGAAATCCGCACCGATTTTGTCCATTTTATTTACGAATACGACACGCGGTACACCATAAGTTGTAGCTTGGCGCCAAACAGTTTCAGTTTGAGGCTCAACACCTGATTGGGCATCAAGTACAGCTACAGCTCCATCAAGTACACGCAATGAACGTTCAACTTCAACTGTGAAGTCTACGTGTCCTGGTGTATCGATGATGTTTACACGGTGACCTTTCCACTGTGCAGTTGTTGCAGCGGATGTGATCGTGATTCCGCGTTCTTGTTCCTGTTCCATCCAGTCCATTTGTGAAGCACCTTCGTGTGTTTCACCAATTTTATGGATTTTACCAGTATAGTATAGAACACGTTCTGTTGTTGTCGTTTTACCAGCATCGATGTGAGCCATGATACCGATATTACGAGTGTTTGCTAAGGAGAACTCTCTTGCCATTTGTCTTTCTCCTTCCTTCTATAAGGATTTTATAGTGTTTGATCTTACCAGCGATAATGAGCGAATGCTTTGTTAGCTTCAGCCATTTTGTGTGTATCTTCACGTTTCTTAACTGCTGCTCCAGTATTGTTAGCAGCATCCATGATTTCATAAGCTAGACGCTCTTCCATCGTTTTTTCCCCACGAAGGCGAGAATAGTTTACTAACCAACGAAGTCCTAGAGTCGATTTACGGTCTGGACGCACCTCAACTGGTACTTGGTAGTTAGCTCCACCCACACGGCGTGCTTTTACTTCTAATACAGGCATGATGTTTTTAAGTGCTTGATCGAAAACTTCGATCGGCTCATTGCCAGTACGTTCTTTGATTAAATCAAATGCAGAGTAAAGAATTTTTTGTGATTTACCTCTTTGTCCATCAACCATTAATTTGTTGATTAAGCGAGTCACAAGTTTTGAATTATAAATCGGATCTGGTAATACATCTCTTTTCGTTACAGGTCCTTTACGAGGCATTATATTTCCTCCTTTCAAGAAAGTTTAATTTTTGTTTGAGATTATTTTTTTGCTGCTTTCGGACGCTTAGTACCGTATTTAGAACGGCCTTGCATACGATTGTTAACTCCAGCAGTATCAAGAGCACCACGTACGATATGATAACGTACCCCTGGTAAATCTTTTACACGACCGCCACGGATAAGAACCACGCTGTGTTCTTGTAGGTTGTGACCGATACCTGGGATATAAGCTGTTACCTCGATACCGTTTGTTAAACGTACACGCGCATATTTACGTAACGCGGAGTTTGGTTTTTTCGGTGTCATAGTACCCACACGAGTGCAAACACCACGTTTTTGCGGAGATGATACGTTAGTTTGTGCTTTTTTAAAGCTGTTGTAGCCTTTGTTAAGTGCTGGAGATTTTGATTTAACCTCTTTAGACTCGCGTCCTTTACGCACTAATTGATTAATAGTAGGCATTACATTTTTCCTCCCTTCACGTTTTCATTTCTAGTACCACACATCCAGGTGGTTCATAAATGGGTAAAAACAAAGTCTTTGCAAATATAATTGCAAAAACATTTTTACTTTTTAATGGCAACAGTTGCTGCTCCGACATCAATACCACATGCTTTGCCAAGCATTCTCATCGAATCAACATATGTGATAGGAACATCCAATTCTTTAGCGGTCTCAACGACACGCCCAGTCAAGTATATATCTGCATCATCAGCGATGATAACTTCTTGAATTAAATTGTTTTTAAGAGCTCTAACTGCTTGTTTCGTCCCTATAATCACTGACTTTGCCTGTATTACTTTTTCATAAGACATGGTCCATATCCTCCAAAGTTACAGGGTAACATAGGAGCACCTTTGCTATAGTATCATTAATAGTCGGATACTGTCAACTTCTTTCAAAAAATAATTCTAGCAAAAGGTTTTCCTTACATAATTCCATTACTATTTTCACTATGTCTAAAGGGAAAATATTGGTCCTCATACGGCTTCAGTCAGCCATGAGTAATAAGAGAGACCAGCTCAATAAATTCTGAGCCTTCAGCTCCAAGAATCCAGGAGTTCGTTTTCAGTTTTACTTATTGAGCTGGTCCTTTTTCTTTTAATCCACTGTTACTGTATCGGCACTTTCATCACTTACAACGACCGGGTTTGCTTTTCTGTATCGAAGCATTCCTGTTCCTGCAGGGACTAGTTTACCGATGATGACATTCTCTTTAAGTCCTAGCAATTCATCACGTTTTCCTTTTATTGCTGCATCAGTCAAGACTCTAGTTGTTTCTTGGAATGAAGCGGCGGACAAGAAGGAATCCGTTTCTAGTGATGCTTTTGTGATACCTAGTAGTACAGGGCGTCCTGTAGCTGGTAATTTGTTAGTCAGCAATGCATCAGTGTTTGCTGTAGTAAACTGGTTAACATCCAATAATGTTCCTGGAAGCACTTCAGTTTCACCTGCATCAAGTACACGGACTTTACGCATCATTTGTCTAACCATTACCTCGATGTGTTTATCACCGATTTCAACCCCTTGCATCCGGTATACTTTTTGAACTTCATGAAGCAGGTATTCCTGCACAGTAAGTACATCTGTAACCTTCAGCAACTCTTTCGGATCGATAGAACCCTCTGTCAGCTCTTCACCGCGACGGACAGGAGTATCAACAGTTACTCTTAAGCGCGCTGTGTACGGTGCAGTATATGTGCGTGATTCAACTGCTCCTTGAACAACGATTTCCTGTTGTTTATCCCGAATTTCGTTAATCGAAACGACCGTTCCTTCGATTTCGGAAATGACAGCTTGACCTTTAGGGTTTCTCGCTTCAAATATTTCTTGGATACGAGGAAGACCTTGAGTGATATCGTCTCCAGCAACCCCACCAGTATGGAATGTACGCATCGTTAACTGTGTACCAGGTTCACCGATTGATTGAGCGGCAATAATACCGACTGCTTCGCCCACTTCAACTTCTTGACCCGTAGCCAGGTTGCGTCCATAACATTTTTTACATACACCATGGCTGGTGTTACATGTAAAGGCAGAACGGATCCATGCTGTTTCAATTCCAAGTGATTCAATATAGTTCGCAAGATCTTCAGTAATAAGGTCGTTTTCAGCCACGATTACTTCATTTGTTTCCGGATGTCTGATCGCTTTTCTTGCATAACGGCCAATTAGGCGCTCTTCAAGATGCTCAATTATTTCAGTACCCTCTCTCAAGGCTGAAATTTTCAAGCCGCGGTCCGTTCCACAATCGTCATCACGGATGATGACATCTTGGGCAACGTCAACAAGTCGACGAGTAAGGTAACCGGAATCGGCTGTTTTAAGTGCTGTATCGGCAAGACCTTTACGCGCACCATGTGTGGAGATGAAATACTCCAACACTGTTAAACCTTCACGGAAACTTGATTTGATCGGTAATTCAATGATACGTCCAGCCGGGTTGGCCATCAAACCACGCATACCAGCAAGCTGCGTAAAGTTAGAAGCATTACCACGGGCACCGGAGTCACTCATCATGAAGATCGGGTTGCGTCGGTCCAGTGAGTCCATAAGTTTGGACTGGATGGTATCCTTGGCAGCACTCCAAATTGAGATAACACGATCATAACGCTCATCTTCTGTGATTAGACCACGTCTGAATTGTTTTAAGACGTTATCCACTTTTGTTTGAGCCTCAGAGATGATTTCTTGTTTTTCTTTTAAAACGACAATATCAGCCACACCAACGGTAATACCAGCTTTTGTCGAATATTTGAATCCAAGATCTTTCATCCGGTCAAGCATTTTGGATGTCTCGGTAATTTTAAACCGTTTAAAGACCTCCGCAATGATGTTTCCAAGAATTTTTTTCTTGAATGGATCAATAGCAGGTTGAGCCTTAATCAATTCAGGGATATTAGCGCCCTTTTCCACAAAATATTTCTCTGGAGTTTTCGTTTCCAGATTGTATCGTGTTGGTTCGTTAATATACGGGAATGATTTTGGTAAAATTTCATTGAAGATCAATTTACCGACAGTGGTAATTAGAAGTTGGCTGTTTTGCTCTTCAGTGAATGTTTCATTATTTAGTGAAGATGCATGTACGGCACAACGGGAATGCAAGTGTACATATCCGTTTTGGTATGCGAGTAATGCTTCACTTGTATCTTTAAAGATCATACCCTCACCGATAGCGCCTTCTCTTTCCAAAGTTAAGTAATAGTTACCTAATACCATATCTTGAGAAGGTGTTACGACAGGTTTACCATCTTTAGGGTTCAAAATGTTCTGTGCTGCAAGCATAAGCATACGTGCTTCAGCTTGGGCTTCAGAAGATAAAGGAACGTGTACCGCCATTTGGTCACCGTCAAAGTCAGCGTTGTAAGCTGTACACACGAGCGGATGCAAACGAATTGCGCGACCTTCGACCAACGTTGGTTCAAAAGCTTGGATACCAAGTCTATGAAGAGTCGGTGCACGGTTCAATAGTACTGGATGTTCTCTAATTACTTCTTCTAGCACATCCCAAATTTCAGGAGATAAACGTTCAATTTTACGTTTAGCAGATTTGATGTTATGCGCTAAACCTCTTTGAACAAGCTCCTTCATAACGAATGGTTTGAATAATTCAATCGCCATTTCTTTCGGAAGACCGCATTGGTACATCTTTAAGTTTGGTCCGACTACGATAACGGAACGACCAGAATAATCAACACGTTTACCAAGAAGGTTTTGACGGAAACGACCTTGTTTACCTTTTAACATGTGAGATAAAGATTTTAACGGACGGTTACCAGGTCCAGTTACCGGACGGCCGCGACGGCCATTATCGATAAGAGCATCGACGGCTTCTTGCAGCATACACTTCTCGTTTTGAACGATAATGCTTGGCGCTCCAAGGTCAAGTAATCTTTTCAACCGATTATTACGGTTGATAACACGGCGATATAAATCATTTAAATCAGATGTGGCAAAACGTCCACCATCAAGTTGAACCATAGGACGAAGTTCCGGTGGAATGACCGGAAGCACGTCGAGGATCATCCATGATGGCTCATTTCCGGAGTTACGGAATGCTTCAAGAACTTCCAAGCGTTTGATTGCACGGGTTCTGCGTTGTCCTTGAGCTGTTTTAAGCTCCTCTTTCAACGACTCTACTTCCTTTTCCGTATCAATATCTTGTAAAAGTTTTTTAATAGCTTCCGCACCCATGGCAGCTTGGAACTTCTTACCGTATTTTTCACGGTATGTACGATATTCCTTTTCAGAAAGAAGCTGTTTCTTTTCTAAAGTTGTATCGCCTGTTTCAGTTACTACGTAAGATGCAAAGTAAATAACTTCTTCCAATGCCCGTGGAGACATGTCAAGAACAAGTCCCATACGGCTAGGGATTCCTTTAAAATACCATATGTGTGAAACCGGAGCTGCCAGCTCAATATGACCCATACGCTCACGACGTACCTTAGCACGAGTGACTTCAACGCCACAACGGTCACAGACTACACCTTTATAACGAACACGTTTATATTTTCCACAATGACATTCCCAGTCCTTTTGAGGACCAAAAATTCTCTCACAGAATAAACCGTCTTTTTCTGGCTTTAACGTACGATAGTTGATTGTTTCTGGTTTTTTAACTTCTCCATGGGACCAAGAACGAATCTTGTCTGGTGAAGCAAGACCAATTTTCATATACTCAAAATTATTAACGTCTAACAAGGGGCCTACCTCCCTTTTAATCTCCAGGTTTAACCCTTGATTGCCGTCAAGTATCAGGCAATCATACACCGGATGATGGTTGATTGAATCAATAAGGCTCTAACAAGGCAGCATGATCTTCAAAGAAACATCTTGCTGCCAGTCAGAGCGGGTAATATATAACTAGATATGTTTATATTTGATTTTATTCTTTGACAGGTGCCCCTACTTCGGAAGCAACCATATCTTTAGTTTCTGAATCAAGGCTTAACTTGTCTGCTTGGTTGGCTTCTTCTTCATCTTCCAAATCTCGCATTTCGATTTCACGATCTTCGGCATTAAGAATTTTAACATCCAATCCTAAACTTTGAAGCTCCTTAATCAATACTTTAAAGGACTCAGGAACACCTGGTTCAGGGACATTTTCACCTTTGACAATCGCTTCGTACGTTTTAACACGACCAACGACATCATCTGATTTAACGGTTAAGATTTCTTGTAATGTATAAGCAGCACCATAAGCTTCAAGTGCCCATACTTCCATCTCACCAAAACGCTGTCCACCAAATTGCGCTTTACCACCAAGTGGTTGCTGCGTAACAAGGGAGTAAGGCCCAGTTGAACGTGCATGAAGTTTATCGTCGACCATATGTGCCAGTTTGATCATATACATGACACCAACGGATACACGGTTATCGAATGCTTCACCTGAACGGCCATCATAAAGGACAGTTTTTGCATCACGGGACATCCCGGCTTCTTCAATCGTACCCCAAACATCTTCCTCAGTAGCACCATCAAATACAGGAGATGCTACATGAATGCCAAGTGCGCGTGCAGCCATACCTAAGTGAAGCTCCAACACCTGACCGATGTTCATACGTGAAGGTACACCCAATGGGTTTAACATGATGTCGACTGGAGTGCCATCTGGTAAATAAGGCATATCTTCCTCAGGAAGGATCCTGGAGATTCCCCCTTTATTACCATGTCGTCCAGCCATTTTATCGCCTTCATGGATTTTACGTTTTTGTACAATATATACACGTGCAAGTTGGTTTACACCAGGAGGAAGTTCATCGCCATCTTCTCTGTTAAATACTTTAACATCAAGAACGATTCCACCGCCGCCGCGAGGTACACGAAGTGATGTATCTCTTACTTCACGTGCTTTTTCACCGAAGATTGCATGTAATAAACGTTCCTCAGCAGTCAATTCCGTTACACCTTTAGGCGTGACTTTACCAACTAGAAGGTCTCCGTCTTTTACTTCTGCACCAACACGGATAATTCCGCGCTCATCAAGATTACGAAGCGCATCTTCCCCTACATTAGGGATATCACGGGTGATTTCTTCAGGCCCTAATTTTGTATCGCGTGATTCAGATTCATATTCTTCAATATGAATAGAAGTGTACACATCATCTTTAACCAATCGTTCGCTCATGATGATGGCATCTTCATAGTTATATCCATCCCATGTCATGAAGGCAACCAATACGTTACGTCCAAGTGCTAACTCACCTTTTTCCATTGAAGGACCATCAGCAAGAATCTCACCTTTTACAACGTTGTCGCCAACACTTACGATAGGGCGTTGATTATAGCACGTTCCTTGGTTAGAACGAATGAATTTTAATAGACGGTATTTATCAAGATTTCCTTTTACTTGCTGTCCGTCAACTTCACTTACCCTACGTACCCATACTTCACGTGATTCAACGTGCTCTACGATACCAGGGTGTTTACAGATGACAGCAGCACCGGAGTCTTTCGCTGAAACATATTCCATACCCGTTCCGACTCGAGGGGCTTCCGGTTGCAGCAAAGGCACTGCTTGACGTTGCATGTTCGCTCCCATAAGGGCACGGTTGGAGTCATCATTTTCCAAGAAAGGAATACATGCTGTCGCAGCAGATACAACCTGTTTAGGAGATACATCCATGTAATCTACGCGGTCACGCGGAACAACGGTATTTTCACCGCGGAAACGTGCAACAACGTCATTATCAAGGAATGACCCGTCATCTGATAGACGCACATTCGCTTGGGCAACTACATAATTATCTTCCTCATCAGCTGTTAAGTAATCGATTTGGCTTGTAATTTTGCCTGTTTCGGGATCCACACGGCGATATGGTGTTTCAATAAAGCCATATGGGTTAACCTTAGCAAAACTGGATAATGAGTTAATCAAACCAATATTTGGTCCCTCAGGCGTTTCAATCGGACACATGCGGCCATAGTGGGAATAATGAACGTCACGTACTTCAAAGCCCGCACGCTCACGTGTCAAACCACCAGGTCCCAATGCAGATAGACGACGTTTATGCGTCAATTCAGCCAACGGGTTCGTTTGATCCATGAATTGGGAAAGCTGTGAGCTTCCAAAGAACTCTTTAATTGATGCAATTACTGGGCGAATGTTAATTAGTTGCTGCGGAGTAATTGTATTCGTATCCTGAATAGACATTCTTTCACGAACGACACGCTCCATACGGGATAAACCAATTCTAAATTGGTTTTGCAGCAATTCACCAACGGAACGCAGACGACGGTTACCTAAATGGTCAATGTCATCCGTGATTCCCACACCATGCAATAAGTTAAAGAAATAACTAATGGAAGAAATGATATCAGCTGGAGTAATGTTTTTGACCTGGTCGGTCACATAGGCATTACCGATGATATTGATTACTTTTTCGCCTTCAGCATCATTTGGTGCAAACACTTTAATAGGTTGAAGAAGAGTTTCTTCTTCTACTACACCACCTGATGGATGGAATGTTTTGAATCCGATTCCAGCTTCGATATGAGGCAGGATCCTATCTAGAGTCCGACGATCAAGCATTGTACCTTTTTCCACGATGATTTCTCCTGTTTCAGGATCAATCAAGGTCTCTGCAATACGCTGTCCGAATAAACGGTTCTTAATATGCAGTTTTTTGTTTATTTTATAACGACCTACATTTGCTAAATCATAACGTTTTGGATCAAAAAAGCGGGATACTAAAAGACTTTTCGCGTTATCGACAGTAGGTGGTTCACCTGGGCGTAGACGCTCATAGATTTCTAGCAATGCTTTTTCTACACTCTCGGTGTTATCCTTTTCAAGAGTGTTGCGAAGGTATTCGTTGTCTCCAATCAAATCAATGATTTCTTGATCTGTTCCGAATCCAAGGGCACGCATCAATACCGTGATAGGCAATTTCCTGGTGCGATCGATTCGAACATACACAACATCCTTGGCGTCTGTTTCATATTCAAGCCATGCACCACGGTTAGGAATAACGGTCGCAGAGAATCCAAGCTTACCGTTTTTATCCATTTTCCCATTGTAGTAAACACTCGGTGAGCGCACTAATTGGGATACAATTACCCGTTCAGCACCATTGATTACAAATGTACCTGTTTCAGTCATCAGCGGGAAGTCGCCCATAAATACATCCTGGTCTTTCACTTCCCCTGTTTCTTTGTTAACAAGGCGCACTTTCACTCGAAGCGGTGCAGAATACGTAACATCGCGTTCTTTTGTTTCTTCTACAGAATACTTCGGCTCAGCTAAGCTGTAATCGATGAATTCTAACGATAAATTACCTGTAAAATCCTCAATAGGAGAAATATCCTGGAACATTTCCTTTAAACCTACATCTAGAAACCATTGATAAGAAGCTGTTTGAATTTCAATCAGATTCGGAAGATCCAAAACCTCACTAATTCTTGCATAACTTCTACGTTGGCGGTGTCGTCCATACTGAACAAGTTGACCTGTCAACTGATTCACCCCTTAAATCAAGCGTTATAAGGATCCAATTGCCTCGGAAAAGGAATCATTTCCATAGACAAAAAGAAAATGGTTTTTATTTTAAAAACCACTATTTCTCATAAAACGAACTATTATTTATATATTTTTCCCATATTATCCATTGGTTATACACCAATGGTATAAAAATTGCATAGTTACGGAATTATATATATGCATTTTATAATACTAACATAGCGAAAATTTAGAGTCAAACCTTTTTGGATAATAGTATATAGTAACCTTTTTTCTTAACGGGCACTTCAATATTTCCAAATAATTGCTCCATTTTATCCATAGCGGATGGAGCTCCTTGTTTTTTTTGAATGACAACCCATAATTCTCCACCAGCCACCAAACTGCGATAGCCTTCTTCTAAAATTTCGTGGACTACACTTTTGCCTGCGCGAATGGGAGGGTTCGTAAGAATTGCCGCGAATTGATTGGAGCCAACTTTGTCAAAACGATCACTTGCGTAAATCTTTACATTTGCAATCCCATTAGAAGCGGCATTCTCTTTTGACAATTCAACTGCCCGGCTATTTATATCAATCATTTCTATCGTTCTATCGGGATAAGCTGCCGCAATCGATATTCCGATTGGTCCATAACCGCAACCAACATCAAGAATATCTCCTTCCACAGCTTCATCTAGGTTAAAACTTTCAACCAAAAGACGCGATCCGAAATCAACTTCTTTTTTCGAAAAAACACCATTATCACTTTTGAAGCGAAAGGTACGTCCCTTTAATGTAAAATCCCAAAATTTCGGATTGCTTACGACATCCGGTTTATGTGAGTAGTAATGCTCTGTCAGAGTCATCTCCCCCTATCAGAAAGGAATATTGAAGATTTATTGAGAAGAGATTTGAAGAATGGATGCTTGCATGCCGGGATGTTTGACCAAACCCTTTTAATCAAACCATTAACGGCAAATTTCCGTCATTTTCTTTAAAATGAAGAAAAAAGCCCGCCAGTGATAGCGAGCTTTTTGTTTATGCAAGATTACTTAACTTCAACGCCAGCTCCAACTTCTTCAAGTTTAGCTTTAACTTCTTCAGCTTCTTCTTTAGAAGCGCCTTCTTTGATTGCTTTTGGAGTGTTGTCAACAAGTTCTTTTGCTTCTTTAAGTCCAAGACCTGTTACTTCACGTACAGCTTTGATAACTTTGATTTTTTGGTCTCCAGCAGATGTAAGGATTACATCAAACTCAGTTTGCTCTTCAGCAGCAGCGCCACCAGCAGCAGCTACAGCTACAGGTGCAGCAGCAGTTACGCCAAATTCTTCTTCGATTGCTTTTACAAGGTCGTTTAATTCTAAAACAGTCATGTTTTTAACTGCTTCTAAGATTTGATCTTTAGTCATTGTTATTTCCTCCTCGAAATGGTTGGTTTTTTTTTGAATCAATAGGCTAAATAAGCGGTTAGCTTACGCGCCTTGTTCTTCTTTTTGATCTGCAACTGCTTTTGTAGCAAGAGCAAGTCCGCGCATAGGTGCTTGTAGCACGCTGAGTAGCATTGAAAGTAGGCCTTCGCGTGAAGGTAGTTCTGCAAGAGCTTTAATTTCTTCTGCAGTTGCAACATTTCCTTCGATAACTCCAGCTTTGATTTCTAACGCTTCATGTTTTTTCGCAAAATCGTTAAGGATTTTTGCTGGCGCAATAACATCTTCATTTGAGAATGCAATTGCGTTTGGTCCTGTTAATGATTCGTTCAAAGTGCTAAGTTCAGCACTTTCAGCAGCACGACGAGTTAAAGAGTTTTTGTAAACCTTAAACTCAACGCCAGCTTCACGAAGTTGCTTACGAAGTTCTGTTAATTCAGCAACAGTCAATCCACGGTAGTCAACAACTACTGTTGATTGGCTTGCAGTTAATTTATCAGTAATCTCAGCAACGATTTTTTGCTTTTGTTCAATAATTGCGTTCATCCTTACACCTCCTGTAGATTTGCTTGAAAACATTTATACCGTTTCAAAGAAAAAGCCTTCATCTCTATTGCAGACATGAAGGCAGTAATTTCAAAAGTCATAGTCAAGGACTATTATTATCGAATTACCTCGGCAGGGAATTAAGCTCGAATGGAGCACCTACTGTCTACGGTACAAATGATATTCATTTATTCACAACAAAACTTATTATAACAATAATAGTTTTGGAATGTCAATTATTTATTGAAAGTAGAAGGATCAACTTTCACACCAGGGCCCATTGTAGTTGTTACAGAAACGTTTTTCATGTAAGTTCCTTTAGCAGCCGCAGGTTTAACTTTCATTAATGTATCATAGATAGTAGTGAAGTTTTCCACTAGTTTAGCATCCTCGAAAGATACTTTACCGATTGGAGCATGGATGTTTCCAGCTTTATCTACGCGGTATTCAACTTTACCAGCCTTGATTTCATTAACAGCTTTTGTTACGTCGAATGTTACTGTGCCAGTTTTAGGGTTAGGCATTAAACCTTTAGGTCCTAATACGCGGCCAAGTTTACCAACTTCACCCATCATGTCTGGAGTCGCAACGATTACATCGAATTCGAACCATCCTTGTTGGATTTTGTTGATGAAGTCAGATTCACCAACGTAGTCAGCACCAGCAGCTTCCGCTTCTTTTGCTTTTTCGCCTTTAGCGAATACTAATACGCGTTGAGTTTTACCAGTACCATTCGGTAGAACAACCGCTCCACGAATTTGTTGGTCAGCTTTCTTAGGGTCTACGCCTAAACGGAAAGCCACTTCAACAGTCGCATCGAATTTTGCGAAGTTTGCTTTTTTAGCAACTTCGATTGCTTCAGTTACAGCATAAGCCTTAGAAACTTCTACAAGCTTAGCTGCTTCAAGATACTTTTTACCTTTTTTCGCCATGATATAAATCCTCCTAAATTGTGGTTTTAACGGAATAACCTCCCACGAATAAAGGTTGCGAGTATCAATCGCAACCCCGTAGAAACAAATAGCAATTACATGGATCAGTCTTCGATGACAATACCCATGCTGCGAGCAGTACCTTCAACCATACGCATTGCAGCTTCAACGCTTGCAGCGTTTAGGTCAGGCATTTTAGTTTCAGCAATCTCGCGCACTTGATCACGCTTGACTGTAGCAACTTTATTACGGTTAGGTTCACCAGAACCAGACTCGATACCAGCTACTTTCTTAAGCAATACTGCAGCCGGTGGAGTTTTTGTAATGAATGTAAATGAACGGTCTTCAAATACCGTGATTTCAACAGGAATAATTAGACCAGCTTGATCTGCTGTACGAGCGTTGAACTCCTTACAGAATCCCATGATGTTTACACCAGCTTGACCTAATGCAGGACCGACTGGCGGTGCCGGATTCGCTTTACCAGCAGGAATTTGCAATTTAACCATTTTAATTACTTTTTTAGCCACGAGACACACCTCCTTATAAGTCCGTGATGTGGTAATAGGGGTATACCCTCCCACTCATCTTGAATTCTTTATATATTAATAAAGAATGCTTGTATCGTTGAGGCCTAAAAATTGAAACATACTGACCTTTGAAATTTTACCACTTTCAAAAGGTAATTTCAAGTTTTTTTCCGTTTATAATTTTTCCACTTGATTAAAATCAAGTTCAACCGGTGTATCACGGCCGAACATATTGACTAGGACCCTTACTTTACCTTTATCTTTATCAAGTTCTTCAATCGGCCCTGCAAAGGTTGCAAAAGGTCCTTCTTTAACTTGAACGGTTTCGCCGATTTCAAAATCAACTTCGAATTTACTTTCATCTACGCCCATTCGTTTAAGAACGACTTCAATTTCTTCCGGTAGCAACGCAGTCGGTTTTGACCCAGCTCCAGATGAACCTACGAAACCTGTTACACCAGGTGTATTCCGGACTACATACCAAGAATCATCCGTCATGATGATCTCAACTAATACATAACCTGGAAATACTTTCTTTTTGGTCACTTTCTTTTTGCCATCTTTCATTTCCGTTTCTTCTTCTTCTGGAACTACAACGCGAAAGATCTTATCTTCCATCCCCATAGTTTCCACACGTTTTTCCAAGTTAGCCTTAACTTTGTTCTCGTAACCTGAATAGGTGTGAACTACATACCAATTCTTTTCCATGTGTTAGGACTTTAAAGTCCTTCCCTCCCTGCAATCAATCATTTTCTTTATTAATCTTTATCTTTGAACGTTTTAGCCAAAAAGCCAATTCCGGCGTCATCCCGGCTTAACTAGAATATATTGTGATGATTCATATTACAGCAGTGCTCGATTTGGAACTTCTTCACTTCATAAAAAAGACAAATTAAAAAACCCGTTTCCGGGCTTTTCTGCTGACACATATTATTCTATCACTATTATACCTTATTTTCGAATCTCTTATTCAATAACTAGGCGAATTAATTCGGAAATGCCCAAATCGACCACTGTAAAGAAAAAAGCCATAAACAATACAGTCGTTACTACCACGATTGTATATTTGGTAAGCTCCTTGCGTTTCGGCCAGCTTACTTTTTGCATTTCGCGAGCGACACCGCTGAAAAATTCGGTAAAACGTTTCATGAATGTACCTCCAAGCATTAGAAGCTTCTGTCAATCTATTTATAAAACGGTTATTTCGTTTCTTTATGAATCGAGTGTGAGTTGCACGTACTGCAAAATTTCTTGATTTCCAGGCGTTCGCCGCTTGTCGATTGTTTGCTCTCATAACTATAATTTCTTGAACCGCAATCAATGCAGGCAAGAACTATTTTTTTTCGCATTAGATACACCTATCCTATCTACTATATCCATAAAACCTTATCACGGCTGTCTTTTATTGTCAATATCAAAGCAGGTTTAGCCCATTATGGATACCGGAAATCAAAATATCGGTTTCTAACATAGTGAATAATAAACTACCATGTGGAGAAGGGACAGATGAAATTAAGCGGAAAAAGCGGAGGGATTATAAACTGATTTCCCTTACTTCCAGATAGCGCTCGAGCTTTCTTTTCACCCGCTGAAGGGCGTTGTCGATTGACTTAACATGCCGGTTCAACTCTTCCGAAATTTCTTGGTAGGTTTGTCCATCCAGGTAAAGAGCTAACACTTTTCTCTCAAGATCACTCAGGAGCTCAGCCATCTTTAATTCGATATCGTCAAACTCTTCTTGGTTGATGATCAGTTCTTCCGGGTCCAAAACTTTCGTACCCGATATAATATCCATTAGAGTTCGGTCCGATTCCTCATCATAAATGGGTTTGTCCAGGGAAACATAGGAATTGAGCGGAATATGTTTTTGACGTGTTGCTGTTTTGATAGCTGTAATGATCTGCCTCGTAATGCACAGTTCTGCAAATGCTTTAAAGGAAGATAACTTATCCCCTTTAAAATCACGGACGGCTTTATATAAACCAATCATACCTTCTTGCACGATGTCTTCCTTATCTGCACCAATTAAGAAATAAGTCCTTGCCTTTGCTCTAACAAAATTACGATACTTTTGGATCAAATAATCCAGCGCTTCACTGTCTCCAGTGTGTACCAACCTTATCAATTCATCATCCTCAAACTGCAGATACTTTTCGTTCAGTTTCATTCCGAATTTGAGACCCACATTATATCCCCCTGACCTGACTCAGATAGAAATATTATACAGCAGGTAAAATTTACCCGTCAATGGTTCAAATTTTACCCCGGCGCCATTTTTCGAAAATTTCTGCCACTTCTTCACTTAAAGGAATTTTAGCTGCAGGTTTTATCGTCGTTGTTTTTCTTACATCTTTCTTGATTTCCCCTTGAATTTCTTCCATTTCAATAAGCAATTCACGAGCAGATTTCCTTAGAGCCCCTTGACCAAAGATCACCCACTGTTCCGTGAAGTCAGAGGTTGCCACTTGAATTTGCGTTTTGACGTTATTCAGTTCAATGGCCATCTTTTCTATTCTTTCATCGGCAGTCTCATTTTCTTTTGTAAAAATTACGTCAACTTTGTGATTTTTGAATATACGGGCAATTCCCTGAACGTATTGAGCATCAAATACGATAATTACACGGTATCCGGTAAATGCTTGATATTCCGCCATCATTTCAATCAACCGGTCTCTTGCAGCAGCAAGATCCCTTTCTTTTAATTCTCTCAGTTCCGGCCAGGCTCCAATAATGTTATAACCGTCCACCAACAGAATATTCATCCCATCATTGCCCTAGGGGATTTCTTTTTCTATAAACCTCATACATCAATAAACCGGCTGCTACCGATGCATTTAACGATGTTACTTGTCCTGCCATAGGGAGACGGATGAGAAAATCACATTTATCCTTCATTAACCGGGCCATACCTTTTCCTTCACTACCGATAACAAGTCCGATAGGCATCTTTCCGTCCATGTTACGGTAATCATCGCTTCCTTTCGCATCGGTACCTACTATCCATACTCCACGCTCTTTCAACTCTTCGACTGCCCTTGCCAAATTTGTAACGCGAGCTACCGGAATATATTCGATTGCACCCGTCGAGGCTTTGGCCACAGTTGCCGTCAAGCCCACCGCTCTTCTTTTCGGAATGATGATTCCATGGGCCCCGACTGCATCAGCGGTCCTCATGATTGAACCTAAATTATGCGGATCTTCAACTTCATCAAGAATCATGAAAAAAGGTGCTTCATCCCGTTCAGCCGCTTTTGCGAATAAGTCATCCAATTCCACATATTCATATGCAGCAACTTGTGCGACAACACCTTGATGGATGCCTTCTGCCATTTGGTCAATTTTTTTCTTCGGTACGATTTGCACGAATACCTTCTTTTCCTTAGCCAGACCGATGAGTGGAAGCATCGAGCCTTTTTGTGAGCCCTCAGCTATCCAAATTTTATTAATGTCCCGTTCGGAGCGAAGAGCTTCCAATACGGGGTTTCTGCCAATGATATATTCTTCGCTCATGGGTTACTCCCCTTTTCTTCTTCAATGTATTCAATAGATTTTTTGATAAGTTCTTCCATTCTTTCTATCCGACCGGATAAATACAAAAATCCCATTAGTGCCTCAAAGGCTGTACTGTAACGATACGTTTGCACATCTGTATTCTTCGGTACAGTACCGGATTTTGCATTTCGGCCGCGCCGAACGACGGCGGATTCCTCTTCCGATAACCAATCTGACTCCAGGAAAAAATGGATAATTTTATTTTGAGCCTTAGCCGCTACAAAAGATGTAGCTTTTTTGTGAAGAAGATTGGGCTTGACCGCTCCTTTTTGAATGAGATGATGCCGGATATACGTTTCGTATACGGCATCACCTATATAAGCTAAAGCAAGACTGTTCAGCATTTTAGCATCTACCTTACTATCGTAATGAAGCATTAATTACCCTCTTTTCCATCTTGTACCTTGAGGGGTATCCTCTAATATGATGTTCATGTTTTTCAATCGATCACGAATTTCATCAGATAACCCAAAATTGCGGTCTTTCCGCGCTTGAATCCTCTGCTGGATCAAACCTTCAATTTCTTCATCCAAAAGCCCCTCTTCTTCAAGGGACAAACCTAGGACAGAAAATAAGATATTGAATTTTTCAAGGAACGCATCAATGACTTCCTTGTCTGTATTTTTCTCCATCAAGTAATAATTTGCCTGTTTGGAAAGTTCAAAGAGTATGGAAATTGCATTAGCAGTGTTAAAATCATCGTCCATTTCCTTAGTGAATTGTTCATGTAATTCATTAAGTTTCTCCAACCAAACATCATTATTCTCAGTCAATCCGTCGCTTACTTGAAGACGATGCTTTAAGTTTTGATAAGATGTCCGTAACCGATCAAGAGACGCTTTTACATTTTCAAGCACTTCTTCACTATAATTGATGGGATGACGGTAATGAACGGATAACATGAAGAAGCGTAACACTTGTGGGTCATGCTTCTGAATGATGTCATGAACAAGAACGAAATTGCCTAAGGACTTAGACATTTTTTCATTCTCAATATTTATATACCCGTTATGCATCCAATAATTCGCAAAGGTCTTGCCTGTTAATGCTTCGGATTGTGCAATTTCATTTTCATGATGCGGGAAAGCTAGATCTTGACCTCCTGCATGAATATCGATTGTATCCCCCAAATACTTTTTGACCATTGCGGAGCACTCGATATGCCAGCCAGGACGCCCTCTCCCCCATGGGCTCTCCCAAGATATTTCATCATCCTTGGCCGCTTTCCAAAGGGCAAAATCAAGGGCATCTTGTTTTTTCTCCCCAATTTCAATACGGGCCCCCACTCGCAGCTCATCGATGGACTGATGTGAAAGTTTTCCATACCCATCAAACTTACGAGTGCGGTAATACACATCCCCTTCAGATTCATAAGCGAATCCTTTCTCAATTAATGCCGAGATGAATTCAATGATTGCATCCATGTTCTCCATTACGGTTGGGTGAGCATCCGCTTTTTTGCAGCCCAATGCCGAAACGTCTTCAAAATAAGCCTTGATGAATCGCTCTGATATGGTTGGGACATCTTCCCCCAATTCTTTTGCCGCACGAATCAGCTTATCATCCACATCCGTAAAGTTCGAAACGAATTGCACATCATATCCACGGTAATCCAAATACCTACGAACGGTATCAAAAACGATTGCCGGTCTTGCATTCCCAATATGAATGTAATTGTAGACAGTGGGTCCACATACGTACATTTTCACCTTTCCCTCTTCAATTGGGACGAAGGTTTCCTTTTTTCTTGTAGCTGTGTTATATATTTTAATCGCCATATTATAGACTCCTTTCTTCCTGCTTCTGTTCAGCCAGCTTCGCTCTTAAGGACCTGATCTCGCTATCCAATTCCTTAAAGCGATCATTGATTGGATCAGGAAGATCACAATGATTTAGGTCTTTGTTGATTTTGATACCATCTTGAATGACCACTTTACCTGGAATGCCCACAACTGTTGAATTAGGTGGCACTTCCTTTAAAACGACTGATCCGGCACCGATTTTGGAGTTTTCACCAACAGTAATGGAACCCAGCACTTTTGCTCCTGTTGCAATCAACACATTATCCTTTATCGTAGGATGACGTTTTCCCTTTTCCTTTCCCGTCCCCCCTAGGGTTACACCTTGAAAGACAGACACATTGTCACCAATTTCACAAGTTTCGCCAATGACGATCCCCATTCCGTGGTCAATGAAGAAACGACGGCCAATGGTGGCCCCTGGATGGATTTCAATTCCGGTAAAAAACCGACTGATTTGAGATATACTTCTCGCCAGGAAAAAGAACTTCTTCTTAAATAGTGCGTGAGCCATCCTATGGCTCCAAATAGCATGTAAACCCGCATACGTCAAAATGACTTCGAAATAACTGCGTGCAGCAGGATCTTGATCAAAAACCACTTCGATATCCTCTTTAAACATCTTTAACAAAATGATTCCCCCCTATGTCCCTTTTCCAACATCCCCTTTGAAGCTTTTAAAGCATATAAAAAAGCGTCTCTGTCCAAATAGACAGAGACGCTTTTAGCGCGGTTCCACTCTGTTTGGGATGTACGAAGCAGGTAAAGCTTTCCCCTGTTTTTTTCATCCCCAACTTTAATCCCTGTAACGGAGGACATTCCGCCTGTGCCTACTATAGGTTAGTTCAGCAAAGGACTCAAGGGTGCATTTCAGAAAACGAGAGGCTTGAACCACTTTCAGCAGGTTATGGTTCTCTCTAAAAAGCTTCGTTTGCTTACTTCTCCCCATCTACGCGTTCTTTTGTAAGATTATTAAATACTATATTACATTTTCGACAAATTGTTAATATAAAATACTCTGAATTCGCTGTTTAATTTTTTCTTTGCCCAGTAATGAAATCGCCTTAGGCAAGTCAGGGCCATGTGTTTGACCCGTGACGGCAGCCCTTATCGGCATGAATAATTTTTTCCCTTTATGCCCTGTGCTTTTTTGTACCGCTTTTATCGACTTCTTGATTTCGTCCGCTTTAAATTCTTCAAGCCCCTCGATTTCCTGAAGGAAAGCTTTCATGACTTCAGGTACCTGTTCTTCAGCCAACACTTCCTTAGCTTCTGGCTCGAACTCGACCTCATCCTTGAAAAACAGTTCAGATAGCTCAACTATTTCCGCTCCATAGCTCATCTGCTCTTGAAAAAGGGAAACTAGGCCGTGTACCCACTCCGCTTCTTCAGCAGTTAGTGTCTCCGAAACCTTCCCTGCTTTAATTAAGTGAGGCATTGACAACTCCACTGCACGATCGCTGTCCAATTGCTTCACGTATTGGTTATTCATCCATGTAAGCTTTTGCTTATCGAAAAGTGCAGGTGATTTAGACAATCGATCTGCATCGAAAAGATTAATGAACTCTTCTTTCGTGAAAATCTCTTCCTCCCCGACCGGAGACCATCCTAGTAACGTAATGAAATTGAATAAAGCTTCAGGTACATAACCAAGCTCTTCATATTGCTCAATGAATTGAATGATCGACTCATCACGTTTACTCAGTTTCTTCCTGCTTTCGTTTACAATCAGCGTCATATGTCCGAATACCGGCGGTTCCCATCCAAATGCTTCATAAATCATCAATTGTTTTGGAGTATTGGAGATATGGTCATCACCACGCAGGACATGGGAAATCTTCATCAAGTGATCATCGACTGCCACTGCAAAGTTATAGGTTGGGATTCCATCTTTTTTAACGATAACAAAATCACCAAAACCATCTGTTTCAAACGAAACGTCATCCTTAACCATATCTTTGAAAGTAAGGACTTTCCCCGCTGGAACGGCAAAGCGAATGCTTGGTTTTCTTCCTTCAGCCACCAGTTTCGCTTGCTCTTCTTCAGTTAAATGCTTGCACTTCCCTGAATATTTTGGCGTTTCGTTCCGTTCGACCTGTCCTTCTCGCTCTGCTTCAAGCTCTTCTTCCGTACAATAGCATTTATAAGCCAAACCCTTACCTAAAAGTTCTTGATATAATTCCTGATAAAGGTCGTTCCGTTCGGATTGACGATATGGACCGTATTCACCGCCAACATCAACACCTTCATCCCAGTCCATTCCAAGCCATTTCAAATATTTAAGCTGACTTTCCTCGCCGCCTTCAATATTCCTCTTTTGGTCGGTATCTTCAATGCGGATGATGAACTTCCCGCCTTTATTTCGTGCGTATAAATAATTAAATAAAGCCGTCCGTGCATTACCTATATGTAAATGTCCAGTAGGACTCGGTGCATAGCGAACTCGAATATCGCTGCTCATGATATATATAGACCTCCCAGTCGTTCTTTTCTATTGTTTATTTTATCATTTATATACATTGGGATAAAGGCATCCACTCTAAAAATGAATTTAGTTAGATTTAACTAATAAGACAACAGCCTGTGCCGCGATTCCTTCGCTTCTGCCTGTAAACCCAAGTTTCTCAGTAGTGGTCGCCTTTACATTAATTCTATCTATCGAGGCATCTAAAAGTTCTGCAATCCTGCCTCGCATCGCTTCAATATATGGTGCCATTTTCGGGCTTTGTGCAATGATTGTACAATCCGCATTGCCTAGGGTATATCCTTCTTTTTTTACAATCGCCCAAATATACTGCAGCAGTTTTGCCGAATCGGCATCTTTAAATTCAGGATCCGTATCCGGAAAATGCTTTCCGATATCACCTGCACCAATTGCCCCCAAGCAAGCATCAGCAACAGTATGCAGAAGGACATCCGCATCAGAATGACCTAGCAAACCTTTCTCATGCGGAATAGTAATTCCTCCAATAATCAAAGGTCTTCCCTCAACAAGCTGATGAACGTCATATCCTTGTCCAATTCGAAACATATCATTCTCCCCAATCATCATTTTCCATGTTTTTTATGTAAAATCGCTTCTGCAAAATACAGGTCTTCCTGAGTCGTAATTTTAATATTATCATAATTGCCCTCAATAATAACTACCTGTTCATTGATCCGTTCTAGCAAACTTGCATCGTCCGTCCCTAAAAATGCTTCAGCCTCTGCCTCTTCATACGCCCTTTTTAATATGGATACACGAAAAGCCTGTGGAGTTTGTACCGCCCACAAGCTTGATCGTTCCACCGTTTCCAATACCTTTTTGTTTGCCGCTTTTTTAATCGTATCCTTAACTGGCACTGCAATAACGGCACCTCCATGAAGGGAAGCGGCGGTAGTCAATTCACTGATTTGCCCTAGATCGATAAAAGGGCGAGCTCCGTCATGGACCAGGATGATTTCTTCTCCTGCATGTTGCAGACCATTATAAACGCTTTGTTGGCGCTCCTTGCCGCCCATGACGAGTTTCTTGACCTTTTTAAGCCCATACTTTGATATCAATTGACTGAAATAATCCTTTTCTGCCGGGTTTATCGAAAGGATAATCCCCCGACAGTCAGGATCTTCTTCGAAGACACGTAGTGTATAAACAATAATCGGGATACCCGATAGTTCAATAAAAAGTTTATTCTTGCCCGCCTTCATTCTTTTTCCTTGTCCAGCTGCAGGTATCACTACTTCATAAAACATGACGGTTTCTCCTACTCTTCTTTATAATGCTTTTTCTAATAGTTTCGGTTTAGCGAATATCATACGACCTGCAGAGGTTTGCAGTACACTTGTGACAAGTACATCGATGCGTTTTCCAATATGGTCACGGCCACCCTCGACAACGATCATTGTACCATCGTCTAAATAAGCGATGCCCTGGTTCTGCTCTTTCCCGTCCTTAATGACCTGTACATTCATCTCTTCCCCAGGAAGTACAACAGGTTTAACGGCATTGGCCAGGTCATTGATATTAAGGACCGCCACATTTTGAAACTCACATACTTTATTTAAATTGAAATCATTGGTAACGACCATTCCGCCCGATATTTTGGCAAGCTTCACCAGTTTACTGTCCACTTCCTGAATATCTTCAAAATCTCCCTCGTACATCTCCACCTTAATCGGAAGGTCTTTTTGAATCCGATTAAGGATATCCAAACCACGTCTTCCACGATTCCTTTTCAAGGCATCAGATGAATCAGCAATGTGCTGTAGTTCGTTTAATACGAATTGAGGGATGACTATGGTCCCCTCTAGAAATCCTGTCTGACAGATATCCGCAATTCTGCCGTCAATGATGACGCTTGTATCGAGAATCTTCAGCCGCTTGCTATAACCCTCTTCATCCTCTTCGCCTGCTTCACCCTCGGAATTCTTTTTCTTATTATTTTTCGTGAATAGATTCAATAGTTCATCCCGTTTTTTAAAGCCCACCTGGAAACCAAGATAACCAAATAAAAGCGTAAGGATGATCGGAACCACCTTGATGGCACTGAAGGCGGAGCCAACCAGGAACGCCGCAAGCAGCCCCACTAAAAGACCGACGCTGCCAAAGATTATGTCCGTAATTGGTATCTTAACAAGCTGTTCCTCCAGCCACTTCATAAAATAGATCACATGATCTACTGCCCAAAAAGTAATAAGATAAAAGATAATGGCACCCAACAGTACACTTACATAAGGATTGTTTATTAAAGCAATATCATCTGCATGTAAAACAATTAATAATTCTGGAATAAGTAACATTCCAAGTGTTCCGCCGACTATTAAGAAGCATGCTTGTATAATGCGTTTTAACATCCCTTTCACCTCCCTCTATTCATTATTGACCAATAAAATAAAATGAAACCTTCGAAAATTCGTTTTCATTATATACGTGAAATTCACCTAAGGAATTAGTGGATTTACAAATATGACTCCTTCTCTATTTCGTAATATTAGCCTAGCACCCTGAGTTTTGAGTGTCAAAAATAAACACTATTCATTTCAAGCTAATTCAGGAAAATTTTGATGGCAAGCTGCACATTACATCCTTCTATTTGTAACCAGTTGATTTTTTAAAATACGGAGCCCCTCTTTAATTTTATTGGCACGGACTTCGCCAATACCCTCTACATCGTCAAGGTTTTCAACCGTTGCTTTATTGACTTCGCTAAAGCTTCCGAACTGTTTCACTAAATTTTCGATGATCAAACCCGGCAAGCGTGGGATTTTATGAAGAATACGGTAACCACGGGGGTGTACTGACTCATCAAGATGTATGTATCCGTGATAGCCCAGCACCTTTAGAAGTATGCTTTCGTCCAGTTTTTCCTGCATCGCCAACTCTTGAAGCCGAGAAATGATTTCCTCAGGTTTTTCATCATTGCTGGAGGTATAATCCTTGATAAGCCACTTCCCTTCCGTTTCAATATCCGCCAGGATCTCATTCATCTGCAGACGGATCAATCTTCCTTCCGTGCCAAGCTCATTAAGATACGTTAATAGCTCCGCCTTGATTCTGAGTACCATTACATAACGGTGAAATACCTGCAAAAGGTCGGCATAGGTCACGATTTCCTCAAACTCCAGTGCTCCTAATACCGATATGCTCTGCTGTAGAACCACCTTGTATTTTTCCAAGGTTTGAATAGCTAAATTAGCCTTGGCGAGTATGACTCCTATATCTTTGAGGGCATACCGGAAATTGCCTTGATATAAAGTTATGACATTCCGACGTTGTGAGATTGCAATGACCAACGATTTGGTCTCCCTTGCTACACGTTCCGCTGTCCGATGCCGCATTCCCGTTTCTGTGGAAGGTGTACTATTATCGGGAACTAATTGGGCATTTGCGAAAATGATCGTATCGGCCTTTTCATTTAAAATGATGGCCCCGTCCATCTTCGCCAGCTCATACAATGTACTTGGGGTACAGTTACAGTTAATTTCGAAGCCTCCATCTACAATCGTTCGAACCTTCTCGTTATATCCGACCACTATCAAACCACCCGTATTTGCCCTCAGGACATTTTCAATACCCTCCCGAAGCGGGGTACCCGGAGCTACAATTTGCAGAATCTCCAGTTTTGTTTTCTCATACCCTTTTTTATCTGTCATACTTAACCCCCTAACACTTGTTGAAGAGCCTCTGAAACCGATGAAACACCAACGATCTTAATACCTTTTGGCGCAGTCCATCCCCCTATATTATTCGCCGGTATTATAACCCGCTCAAACCCTAGTTTTGCTGCTTCCTGCACCCTTTGCTCAATTCGTGACACCCTTCTTACCTCCCCTGTCAGCCCCACTTCACCAATGATGCAATCGGCAGGGTTTGTTGGTTTATCACGGAAGCTCGAGGCAATGCTGATTGCGACAGCGAGATCAATTGCCGGTTCATCCAGCTTGACACCACCAGCAACCTTTAAATACGCATCTTGATTTTGGAGCAACAGGCCCACCCTCTTTTCCAGAACAGCCATTAAGAGCGAAACCCGATTGTGGTCAATCCCTGTGGCCATCCGCCTTGGATTGCCAAAACTCGTAGGTGAAATCAATGCTTGAATTTCGACAAGCACTGGCCTTGTTCCTTCCATGGATGCAACGACTGTAGAACCAGACGCTCCTTGCGACCGTTCTTCAAGGAAAATTTCCGATGGATTCGCAACCTCTTCCAAGCCATGTTCTTTCATTTCAAAAATACCCATCTCATTCGTCGAACCAAAGCGGTTCTTGACCGCACGTATAATTCGATATGTATGGTGTCTTTCTCCCTCGAAATATAAAACGGTGTCTACCATATGCTCAAGCAGCCGAGGCCCTGCAATGGCACCTTCCTTTGTAACATGCCCGACGATAAAGATCGCAATCCCATTCGTTTTAGCAATACGCATGAGTGAGGCTGTGCACTCCCTCACTTGTGAAACGCTTCCCGGAGCAGATGTAACCTCCGAATGGTACACCGTTTGAATGGAGTCAATAATGACCAAATCCGGTTTCACCTCTGTAATCGCCTGTTGGATATAGTCCATATCGGTTTCAGCATAAACCAGTAGATTTTCTGACATGGTCCCAAGCCGATCCGCTCTCAACTTGGTCTGCTTGACTGATTCTTCGCCTGATATATAAAGCACTTTTTTCTGTTTATGCGCCAATTGGGAAGATACCTGCAAAAGTAGGGTCGATTTACCGATACCCGGATCCCCCCCAATCAAAACAAGGGATCCCTGTACGATCCCGCCCCCAAGAGCACGATTCAATTCCATTAAATCCGTCTTAATCCGGGGTTCTTTTTCTGATTGAATAGTAGTTATGGGTGCTGCCTTCTCCCGCTCTCCGGAACCTCTGACCTCTGAATTGGTAAATGCACCTTTTCTAGCAGGTTTAACGATTTCAGTTTCCTCGACCATTTTGTTCCATTCACCGCATCCTGGGCATTTCCCCATCCATTTCGCTGACTCATATCCACAAGACTGACACATAAATTTGGTTTTCTTTTTTACAGCCATAAATTACTCCTCTTCCTTTGAAAAAAATACCTATATTAAGGATATTATACCTCTGTTTTATTTAAACCTTCTTAAGGCTAAGTTTTTTTAAAAAAATAACCACTCTAACTCTACCTTGTCCGACTTATACTCATTTCTACCTACGGATAAAAAACAGAGGTACACTGCAAAAAAATCTGCGTGTACCTCGAAGTTTAGAATCAGGTTATTCACTTATATTGACAGGCTCGCCTTGTCGGATTGCAAACTCATTATTCACAACATCCATCACGACCGTTTGCCCTTTTTTCACATTACCTTTAAGCAACTCTTCGGAGAGATAATCTTCTACATGCTTCTGAAGTGCCCTGCGGATTGGTCGTGCCCCATATTCAGGATCAAAACCTTCCGTAGCAATTTTTTCTCTAGCCGCATCTGTCAGCTCCAAGTAAATTTCCTGTTCTTTCAAACGGGTAGTAAGTTGATTCGACATCAATGTAACGATTTGTTTCAAATGGTCCTTCTCTAATGAGTGGAAAACGATAGTTTCGTCAATACGATTCAGGAATTCCGGACGGAATGCACGTTTGAGTTCTTCCATCACTTTCCCTTTCATATTCTTGTAGTCCTGGCCAGTATCCTGGATGTTAAAGCCGACATACTTATCAGTTTTTAAGGCAGACGCCCCTACATTCGATGTCATAATCAGAATGGTATTCCTGAAATCTACAGTACGCCCCTTGGAATCCGTCAGTCTTCCGTCTTCCAATACTTGCAGAAGAATATTGAAGACATCGGGATGTGCCTTTTCTATTTCATCAAGCAGAACGACGGAATATGGTTTCCTCCGCACCTTTTCCGTTAACTGCCCGCCTTCTTCATATCCAACATATCCTGGAGGTGATCCAACAAGACGTGAAGTTGAATGTTTCTCCATATATTCGGACATATCAATGCGGATCATTGCATCTTCATCACCAAAAATGGATTCAGCTAAAGCTCGGGCTAGCTCGGTTTTACCCACCCCTGTAGGTCCCAGAAAGATGAATGAACCAATTGGACGTTTAGGATCTTTCAAACCTGCTCTTGCACGCCGTACTGCTTTAGAAACCGCAATGACGGCCTCTTCCTGCCCGATTACGCGATCGTGGAGGATTGATTCCATATTAAGCAGTTTATCTGACTCTGTTTGCGCCAGTTTTGTGACTGGAACTCCAGTCCAGCTGGATACGACGTGTGCAATGTCATCCACAGTCACTTCACTGTTCTCTTGCCCTTGTTTTTCTTTCCAAGTCTTTTTCGTTTCTTCCAATTGTTCTCTTAAGCGTTGTTCTGTATCGCGAAGCGATGCAGCTTTTTCAAATTCCTGGCTTTGAACGGAAGCATCCTTTTCCTTACGGACATCATCTAGCTTCACTTCAAGTTCCTTTAAGTTTGGAGGCGTAGTGTATGAGCGCAACCGAACCTTGGATCCAGCTTCATCAATCAAGTCAATCGCTTTATCCGGTAAAAAGCGATCGGAAATATAACGGTCGGATAATTTGACTGCGGCATCAATCGCTTCATCCGTAATCGATACACGGTGATGGGCTTCATAACGGTCACGCAAACCCTTTAGAATTTGAATGGACTCTTGCATAGTTGGTTCATCGACCTGGATTGGCTGGAAACGACGTTCAAGCGCAGCATCTTTTTCAATATACTTTCGGTACTCATCCAAAGTAGTAGCACCGATACATTGTAATTCACCACGGGCCAATGATGGTTTAAGGATATTCGAAGCATCGATGGCACCTTCTGCACCGCCTGCACCAATCAATGTGTGCAATTCATCGATGAATAAGATGATATTACCCGCTTGACGAATTTCATCCATTACTTTCTTCAATCGGTCCTCAAATTCACCACGGTATTTTGTACCAGCCACAACAGTACCCATATCAAGTGTCATTACGCGTTTATCACGTAAAATTTCAGGTACCTCATTATTGATGATCTGTTGGGCAAGACCTTCAGCAATGGCTGTTTTACCTACCCCAGGTTCACCGATCAATACTGGGTTATTTTTTGTACGGCGGCTTAAAACTTCAATGACACGCTGTATTTCCTTACTTCTTCCGATAACGGGATCCAAGCTTCCTTCCCGGGCAATGGCGGTTAAATCACGGGCAAGGCCATCCAAAGTCGGTGTGCTTGCATTTGAGGCAGCTGAACCTTGATGACCACCTGATTCATTGCTTCCCAAAAGTTGTAATACCTGCTGTCGAGCTTTATTTAAGCTAACTCCCAGATTATTCAACACGCGGGCAGCTACACCTTCCCCTTCTCGTATCAAACCTAGAAGTACATGTTCTGTTCCAACATATGAGTGACCTAATTTTCTTGCCTCATCCATGGAAAGCTCAATGACTTTCTTGGCTCTTGGGGTATAATGTATCGTTTGAGCCGTATCCTGTCCACGGCCAATTAAATTTTCCACTTCTTTCTGTATCTTATCCGGACCCAATCCAAGTGCATATAACGCTTTGGCTGCAATGCCATCACCTTCTCGGACAAGGCCCAGTAAAATATGTTCCGTGCCAATATTATTATGACCTAAACGGATTGCCTCTTCTTGGGCTAATGCTAATACTTTCTGGGCTCTTTCAGTAAAACGACCAAACATCATAGGGAATTCCTCCTTAAGAATTTTCGTTTTGAATAAAATTGCTGACAATTCTCTAAGTAATGGCAGAAGCTTCTTCTTGCCCCAAATCTATTACATGAATATTGGTACTCACTCAGAGGTTAATGACCTCTATGAGGAGGTAGATTCCGTTAAATTCAAGCGTTCTCGTATGAGTGCTGCTCTGCGGATATCCCTTTCATGGGATCTTAAAGGGCCACCTGCGTACTTTTGTAAAAATCCCGACTGTGTCAAAATCATCAACTCATTAAGAATGCTTTTAGAAATATTTTTTATATACCCAAGATCTATACCTAGCCTAACATCTGAGATACAGGTAGCTGCTTCCTTGGTCTCAATGATTCGGGCATTGGACAATATCCCATATGAACGGAAAACCCTATCTTCTAATTGTATGTGGGAAGTCCTAACTAATGCATCCCTCGCTGAGCGTTCCTGAGCTATGATTTGCTGCACTACACTCGTTAGATCTTCAACGATATCCCTCTCCGACTTTCCAAGAGTGATTTGATTAGAGATTTGAAAGATATTCCCCAACGCTTGACTGCCCTCTCCATAAATCCCTCGAACCACCAACCCCAATTGATTGATAGCCGGTATGATATTATTTATCTGCTGTGTAAGGACCAGACCGGGCAGATGCATCATGACTGAGGCCCTTAATCCTGTCCCCACATTAGTTGGACAACTAGTTAGGTATCCTCTTTCTTCATCATATGCATAGTCTATGGATTCTTCAATCCAATCGTCAAGAACATTTGCAATCTTTAAGGTTTCCTTTAGCTGCAACCCCGACATTAAACACTGAATACGGAGATGATCCTCTTCGTTTATCATGATACTTATTTCTTCATTTTCCGAAAGAAGACATGCGCTTTTCGCTGAACCTTCAACTAAATGAGGACTGATTAAATGTTTTTCAACGAGAACGCGCTTTTCCAGTGGCTGTAATTGGTCAATCTCTAAAAGTTCCAGTTTTCCAATTTCCGGAGTTACTTCCTGTTCAATTCTTTTTTTGACCAATTCAATAATTTTTTTAGCTTCTTCGTTAGAAAAGGAGGTTGGGAAGGTAAAGTCTTTGAAATTCCTGGCTAACCGAATCCTGGAACTCAATACAATATCCATCTCCGGCCCTTCGGCACTCATCCAGGAACTCAAGGCGTTTTCTACAAACTTTTCCAAGCTCATAGTTCCTCGCCTCCCTCTTGTGCTTCATACCTTTTTTCAAGGGAACGGACCTTATCTCTTACCTCAGCCGCTTTCTCAAACTCCTCTTCATTAATGTGCTTCTTTAAAACTTCTTTCAAGTCCAGAATTTGCTTTCGAAGATATATGGTGCCACCAATCCTTTTTGGAATTTTCCCTATATGTGCTGTATTGCCGCTATGAACCCTCTTTAAAATAGGGTTTAACTGATCATTGAATGTTTTATAACATTCGGCACAGCCAAACTTACCAATATGGACAAATTCTTTATAAGATCGATGACAATGCGGGCAACGCGCCTCTTCCGTTTTCGGAAATGCATTTGCCTTTGTCTGTTGAATATTCGACTCCATATTCAACAATCCTGCTAATAAATTATTTATTGAAAAAACAGGTCCACCTGCATCCATGAACATCTCACCTTTTTCCTGAGCACATTTCTCACAAATCATTACTTCAGTCTTTTTTCCATTGATGATTTTGGTGAAGTGTAGGGTAGCAGGCCTCTGATGACATTCTTGGCAAATCAACGTTCATCACCTCTGCCAGTTTCATTTATATTTTAAAGTCGTAAGCATCGCAGTTAAAATTCTTGACCTAAGCTCATCGCGGTCAGGTAGGTCGATATAAATCACAGATCTATCTATGACGCTCATCATAATCTTTGCTTCTCTTTCATTGATGACTTCCTCATTCATCAGCCGGGAAATTACTCCTTCAGCCATTGATTGGGTTACCCTAGAACCAATAAGCGATAATAATTGGTTAATAAGTTGCACGGAATCCTGCGATTCCACTTTCATGATGCGTATATAACCACCGCCTCCACGCTTACTCTCTACAACATAACCTCTCTCGATTGTAAACCTGGTATTGATTACGTAATTGATTTGAGAAGGAACACACTGAAATTTATCTGCTATTTCACTTCTTTTAATCTCTAAGATATCTTTTTGACTTATTTCCAGTACTTGCTTCAAATAAGTTTCGATAACATCAGATATGTTTCTCACTCAGCCTCCTCCAATCTGACTTTGACTATATTTGACTATTATTATACAAGGAAAAATGCATTTTGCAACTTAAACGCACTTTCTTTCTGTAATATCCATTTTCTCCAAATTATATGTAGTTACATACCTCATTGAACATTAAAGTTAAAATATCTTACATAAATACCCTAAAAGATAAATGCAAAACCTGCAATTTTTTCTTACCTTTAAGACTTCTTCACTAATCAGAATATCAAAAAAGACCAGCCGAATGGCTGATCTTTTAAATGGCTTGGCGGCGTCCTACTCTCACAGGGGGAAACCCCCAACTA